>JAEZMI010000263.1 GCA_023414975.1 Pseudomonadota bacterium
GCCCCGGCCCCGGCCCCCCGCGGGGAGACGCGGGTGGAGGCTTCCGTTAACGGGTAAGCCGCACCGGCGACGCCGCCCGCCAAGGAGCCGCGCACCCGCCGTTCCAAGGCCCCGGTCGCGGAAGCCCCGGTTGCCGACGCGGCCCCGGCCGACGCCGCGCCCAAGGCTGAAGAAGGCGAAACCCGCGCCCCGCGCACCCGCCGTCGCCGCTACCGCGCCGCCGAGGGCGAGGCCGAAGGCGGCAGCGACGCGGCGAGCCCCGCCCCGGCCGAAGCCGGCGAGTGAGCCCTTGCCGGCCCCCGCACGGTTCTGCCCATGAAAAAAGGCCCGGCATCTGCCGGGCCTTTTTGTTATCGGCTGTTCGGTCTGCACGCGGGGCAGCGGTTGCGGCGGGGGCGCGGTCTCAGAGCGTGATGCTCAATGCATCGCCCTCGGCCAGCAGGCCACCCTGCACGATCTCGGCGAAGACGCCGCAATCGGTATGGCCGAGATTGCGCATCAACGTGCCCGGCACGTCGAGGTCGCGCTTGGCGGTGACGGGATCGACATTGGTCGCCGCACAGCGGATGATCCGCTCGGTGATGCGCAGCTTGACATGGTTGCCGACGTCGATCGTCTGGCCGACGAGGTCGAATTCCTCCCAGGGCTCCAGCCCATCGAGATAGAGATTGGCCCGGAAACGCAGAGGATCGACCGGCTGGCCGACCATCTCGCCGAGCGCCCGGCAACTCGCCAGATTGATCAGCGAGACGTAGCCCTCCGTGGTGTCGACGAAACGGAAGCCCTCCGGCGCGGCAAGAACCTTCGGCGCGCCGCGCAGCTCATAGCGCGAGTAGCGCTGGAAGAAGCCCTCGATCGCGGCACGTCCGTCAGCGCTGCGCAGGTCGCCGCGCACGACTTCGCCACCCTCATGCCGGATGACCAGCTCCCCCGACGCATCGTCATAGCGCGCGTCGAGGGCCGCGAGGCGCTCATTACGCATCAGCATCAGGAACTTGATCTTCGGCTGGAAGGCCGGCGCCTCGGGAATGAACCCCGATGGACCATTCTCGATGGCGAACAGCCGGTCGCCGGGCATGTAGCGCCCCGCCTCCAGCTCGACGACCTCCAGCCGCTCCGGCGTCAGGCCCTTGACCGGGTAGCGATAGATCGAGGCGATGGTGGCAAAGGTGATCGGCCCTGCGGCAGCGGGCGTCTCGTCGGCGGGCAGGTCTGCGTCGTCGGTCGATTCGTTCATCATCCCCACCATATAGGCTTCAATTGGCCGCGTCAGCTTCGGCACAGGCACCCGACGCACGCTGGCTCGGAGGAGCGGGGTCGCCTGTTCGGCTCCGTTGCATTTTCCGCTTTTCCTTGCGCGGCGAATCCGTGTCAAATTGATCCGGTTTCCTGGCAGGAAAACTCAGGAGGGGACCATGCCGCGGCTCTTCACGGCCCTCGAAATCCCGTCCGACATCGCCGAGACGTTGTCGATGCTGCGTGGGGGCTTACCCGGCGCCCGCTGGATCAGCCCCGAATTCTACCATGTCACCCTGCGCTTCATCGGCGATGTCGACCATGCCGTCGCCCGTGACGCGGCGGCGGCGCTGGATGAGATCGACCATTTCGGCTTCGACCTCACGCTGGCGGGTGTCGACCAGTTCGGCAATCACAAGCCGCACTCGATCTTTGCCGCGGTGAAGCCGAGCGAGGCCCTGAACGACCTCCACGCCGAGCACGAGCGAGCCATGAAGCGCATCGGCCTTCCGCCGGAGGGGCGAAATTTCAAGCCCCATGTCACGCTCGCCCGCCTGCGCGACGTCGCCCCGCGCCAGGTGGCGGAGTATCTCGCTTTGCGGGGTTATTTCCGCAGCCCCACCTTCGAGGTCGGTCGCTTCGTACTCTTTTCCTCCCGTGATTCCGTCGGGGGAGGCCCCTATCGCCTGGAAGCGGCCTACCCGCTGATGTGAGCACCCACGTCTTGCGGGCTGGCGCGCCGGGGCCATCTTGTAAGACGAGGAGGAGCCAGGATGGCCGCACGCTTCAGCAAGATATTCGGCGCCGGCAGGAATGCCGATACCGCCCCGTTCGAGGCGGATATGTTCGATCCGAACAATCCGGCGCATTTTTCGGCTTCGGCCGACGACGAGGCGCGGGTGCGCGCGGGATTCTTCCGCAAGCTTGCCGGCGTGGCGGGCCGGGTGCCCTTCGCCGAGGAAGCCGCCGCGGCCTATTATTGCGCGCTCGACCGGCAGACTCCGGTGCGGGTGCGTGCCCTGCTGTTCGGGGCCCTCGCCTATTTCCTCCTTCCCTCCGATGCCGTGCCCGACATCTTCCCCGCTCTCGGCTTCACGGACGACGCGGCGGTGATCGCGACCGCGCTCAACATGCTGGCCGGCCATATCAGCCCCGCCCACCGCGCCGCTGCCCGCGCCGCGCTCGACCGGCTCGCCGGACGATGAGCGAGCCGGCGGCGGAGGGGTTGCCCACAGCCGCCGGTACGTTCGTGACGCGCAGCGGTAACCTTTTGTTCACCACGCCTTTAATTAGCCGCCGATCTCGCAGCATTTGAGCGCGAATGCCGACGCATTCCCGGCGTTAGGGTTCACAGGGACGGAGGGTCTCGTTATCCCTGTGGCGGTTTCAACGGAGAATCGCGTGAACCGCATTGCGGCAGAAGAACGGAGGAAGGAGCCTATGGTACGACGCATCGTGCGCGCAGCACTCGCCGGCTTGGCACTGACTTTCATCGGCGTGTCCGGCGCGAGCGCCCAGGGTGCGCCGAAGCTCGTCAGCCAGTTCGGGGACTGGGGCGTCTATCTCGACACCAGCGGCAACGGCAAGATCTGTTACGCCCTCTCGCAACCGAAGACCCGCGAGCCCGCCGGCCTGAACCGCGATCCGGCTTATTTCTTCATCTCGACGCGTACCGCCGAGAACGTGAAGAACGAGGTCAGCGTGGTGATGGGGTTCCCGCTCAAGGAAGGCGTCGATGCGACGCTGACGATCGGTCCGACGCAGTTCGATCTCTACACCCGCGGCAACGGCGCCTGGGTGCGCAACGTGGCCGAAGAGACCCGCCTGATCGACGCGCTCCGCAAGGGCCGCGACGTCAAGGTGAAGGGCACGTCCGGCCGCGGCAACGTCACCACCGACACCTATTCGCTCAACGGCATCTCGGCCGCGATCGACCGCGCCACGCAGGAATGCCGCTGACGCTGCCGCCGAGTCCGAAACCACGCTGACTCGCCGCGCATGGGTCGGCTACACTGAATGAAGACGCGGCCGCCCCGCGGCGGTCGCGTCGCCTTTTTGATGACCAGCCCCGAGGACGACATGTCGGTCGAACTGCGTCTCATACCCTGTCTCTCGGACAATTACGCCGTGCTGCTGCACGACCCGACGACCGAGACGACGGCGCTGATCGACGCACCGGAGGTCGCCCCTGTTCTCGCCGCTCTGGAGCGCGAGAACTGGACGCTGACGCACATCCTCGTCACCCATCATCACACCGACCATATCGCCGGCGTGGAGACGCTGAAGGAGCGTTACGGCGCGACCGTCGTCGCTCCCCGCGCGGAGCGCGACACCATTCCCGCCGTCGATGTCACCGTGGTCGACGGCGACCCGGTGGCGGTCGGCAGCCTCGTCGGGCGCGTGCTGGAAACGCCAGGGCACACCAAGGGACACATCGTCTTCCTGTTCGAGGAAGCGCGGCTGCTGTTCGCCGGCGACACGCTCTTCGTGATGGGCTGCGGGCGCCCCTTCGAATGCGACCCGCCGGTGCTGTGGGAATCGCTGCTGCGCCTGCGCGCGCTGCCGGACGATATCGCTGTCTATTGCGGGCATGAATACACCCTCTCCAATGGCCGCTTCGCGCTCAGCGTCGATCCCGACAATGAGGCGCTGAAGGCGCGCATGGGCGACATCGAAGCCCTCGTGGCCGCCGGCAAGCCGACGCTGCCGACCACCATCGGCGCGGAGAAGGCCACCAACCCCTTCCTTCGGGCCGATGACCCGGAGCTGGCCGCGCGGCTCGGCCTCGCCGACGCGGAGCCGGGCGCGGTGTTCACCGAACTGCGCAGC
>JAEZMI010000326.1 GCA_023414975.1 Pseudomonadota bacterium
CTGCTGGTCGATCCCTCCGGCTTCTACATCCGCCCGGAGGGCACCTTCCAGATCTGCGGCGCCCCGCCGGCGGAGGACCCCGATGCGGGCGATGATTTCGAGGTCGACTGGTCGGTGTTCGAGGAGACCATCTGGCCGGCGCTGGCCCACCGCATCCCCGCCATGGAGGAGCTGAAGCTGGTGCGCGCCTGGGCCGGCCATTACGAGATGAACCTGCTCGACCACAACGCGGTCATCGGCCCGCACCCGCAGGTCGGCAATTTCTACTTCATGAACGGCTTCTCCGGCCACGGCCTGCAGCAGGCGCCCGCTGCCGGGCGCGCCATCGCCGAATGGATCACGCACGGGCGCTCCGTCTCGCTCGATCTCGGCGTGTTCGGCTATGAGCGCATCGCCGCCGGCCGCCCTCATGCGGAACTGAACATCATCTGAGGGAAGCGCCTCGATGCGCGTCGCGGGGGTGGACGGCTGCCGGGGCGGATGGGTGGCGGTGATCGTCGCGCCGGACGGGGTGATGAGCGCCCGCCGCCTCGGTGCCCTGGCCGAGCTGTTCGACGCGCCCTCCCCGGATCTCGTGGCGGTCGACATGCCCATCGGCCTGCCGGAAAGCGTCGCGGCAAAGGGCCGGGCGCCGGAGCGGCTGGTGCGCCCGCTGCTCGGCGGGCGGCAATCCAGCGTCTTCTCGATTCCCGCGCGCGCGGCGGTCTATGCCAGCGTCGATCCCGCGGTGGCGGAGGCGGCCCGCTACCGCCATGCTTGCGACGTGGCGCGCGCGACCTCGACCCCGCCCAGGGCCGTCGCCAAACAGGCCTTTCATATCTTCCCGAAGATCATCGAGATCGACACGCTGCTGCGCACGCGGCCGGAGCTTCAGGCCCGGCTGCATGAGTGCCACCCCGAAGTGAGCTTCCGGATGATGAACGGCGCCCCGCTGGCCATCGCGAAAAAGGTGAAGAACGCCCCGCACGCGCCGGGCCTCGCCCTCCGCCGCGCCCTGCTGGAAGCGGCCGGTTTCCCCCCGGCCCTGCTCGGCGCGGCGCGGGCCCGCGAACTCGGGGTGGGCGCCGACGACCTCATCGACGCCGCGGCCGCCGCCTGGACCGCGCGGCGTCTGGCGCGCGGCGAGGCCATCAGCTTCCCCGCCCTGCCGGAGCGCGACGCGCTGGGGCTGCCCGTCGCCATCTGGGCATAGCTGGCCTGAAGCGCGTTGCCCGACCGGCCGCCCGGCGTGCTTCGGGGCCCAGCATCCTGCGAGGCCCTGCGTCCTTCGAGACCATCCTTCGAGGCCCGGCTCCGCCGGGCACCTCAGGGTGACGGCCGCCCCCAAAAGAGCCCCCCGCTCCCCGGACGAGGTGCGCAGCGCGCAACGATGATCCGGGGCCCAGGGAAGGCTCGCGCAGCGCCGCTTGGCCTCACGCGCCACTTGGCCTCACGCGCCACGCCGCGACGCGCGTCCCGGCCCGGCCCGGACAGAGGCCCCGAGAGCCCTGAGGCGTCCGCCACCCCTCACGCCGTCATCCCCGGACTTGATCCGGGGATCCACGACCTACCCGCCGCCGCGCCAGGCTTTTCGGCAGGGATGGCGGCGTCGCGCCCGGCCATGCGTCGTGTGTGTTTCAAGGGAGTCGCGGGTTCGCGGGCACAACGGGCAAGCGCCTCGCGCGCTCAGTTTCCGATGGTGTTCAGCAGCGTGTGGATGCCGCATTCGGTCTTGGCGCGACCGGCCCAGCGGCCGGCGCGGCCTTCCTCCTTGCTGGCGCGGCTGGTGCAGGGCATGCAGCCGACGGAGGCGAAGCCCTTGGCGACCAGCGGATGCGCCGGCAGGTTGAAGCGCGCATGAGCGGCATCCACATCCGCGCGGTCGAGATTGGCCAGCGGGTTGAACTTCAGCCGGTCGCCGTCGCGCTCCACCACGGGAATGGCGGCGCGCAGCCCGCCCTGATAACGCTTGCGCCCGTTCAGCCAGCCGTCGAACCCCTTCAGGACGCGGGCCAACGGCTCCACCTTGCGGATGCGGCAGCAGGCATCCGGATCGGAGAACCACAGATCGCGGTCGGCATCGCGTTCCCTCAGACGCGCCTCGTCCGGCAGAACCGTGCGCACATCGGTGAGGCCGAGCTGGCGGGTCAGCGTGTCGCGATAGGCCAGCGTCTCCTCGAACAACCAGCCGGTGTCGAGGAACACGACGGGGATGGACGGGTCGACCTCGGCCATGAAGGCCAGCAGCACCGCCGATTCCGTGCCGAAGGAGGAGACCAGCGCCAGCTTGCCGGACCCGACCGTGCGCGCGGCCTCTCCGATGATCTCGCCCGGCGTCGCCGCCTCCAGCGCGCGGTTGAGCGTTGCCAGCCCGTCTTCCGACGGCAGGCTGACGAACGGGCTCGCGTCGGTGCGCGGGGCGAGGTTCATTTCGGCGCTCCCGCGGGCACGCCCGCAACGGTGCGGCCGAGGCGCTGGCGCAGCAGGCTCGGGCGCTCGTCGGTCGCCGGCTGGTAGAACACGGTGTAGCGGTGCACCGCCTCGTCGAAAGCCTGCGCGTCCGCCTCCTTCGCCGCCTCGACCTGGTCGAAGCCGGAGCGTTCCATCAGCAGGAACTGGTCGCGCAGCACATTGCCGACGGCGCGCAGCGGACCGGTCCAGCCGAGCCGTTCGCGCAGCAGCCGCGCCTGGCTGTAGGCGCGCCCGTCGCGGAAGGTCGGGAAGGTGAGCGCGATGAGCGAGAGGCGCGGCAGATAGGGCTCGATCTCGGCGATCGGACGGCTGTTCGGCCAGATCACGCCGACCGGCGCCTGGCGCCCGGCCAGCGCCGCGGCGTCCGTCTCGAAACGGGCGATGGAAATGAGCACGGGCGCGCCCTCCGGCAGCGCGTCCTCGTCGGACACCCGGACGAAGCGGTCCTCGATGACCTGTCCATTCTCAATGAGCGGCATAGACGCGCTCCTTGAAGGGCTCGACGCCGAGGCGGGCGACGGTGTCGATGAAGAGTTCCTGCGGGCCCGCTCTCAGCTCCAGATAGGTCTCCACCACGTCTTCGATAAGGCCGGGGACCTGCTCGTAGGACACGGCTGGTCCGAGCAAAGTGCCGAGCTGGGCCTTCTCGTCGGCGCGCCCGCCGAGCGTGATCTGGTAGAATTCCTGGCCGTTCTTCTCGACGCCGAGAATGCCGATATGACCGACATGGTGATGGCCGCAGGCATTGATGCAGCCGGAAATGTTGATGTGCAGCCGGCCGATGCCGCGCGAGCGGTCGAGATCGGAAAAACGCTTGGCGATTTCCTGCGCCACCGGAATGGCGCGCGCATTGGCCAGCGAGCAGTAATCGAGGCCGGGGCAAGCGATGATGTCGCTCACATGATTGACGTTGGGCGTCGCGAGCCCCGCCGCCTCCAGCGCCGCCCACAGCGCCGGCAGGTCCTTCTGCGCGATGTTCGGCAGGCAGAGATTCTGCTCGTGGCCGACGCGGATCTCGCGGAACCCGTAGCGGTCGGCAAGGTCGGCGACGACGTCCATCTGGTCGGCCGTGGCGTCGCCCGGCGGGGCGCCGACCGGCTTCAGCGAGATGGTGACGATGGCATAGCCGGGCACCTTGTGGGTGTGCACGGAATTGGCGTGCCAGGTGGCGAAGCGCGGATCCTTCAGCGCCTCGGTGAGCTCCGGCGGGTTGTCGGCGAGCGCGGCGAAGTCCGGGTAGAGAAAGCGCGCGCGGATGTCCGCGATCATCTCGTCGGTGAGCTTCAGCGCGCCCTCGCGGATCGCCTCCCACTCGGCCTCGACGGCCTTGGAGAACGCCTCCGCGCCGATCTCATGCACGAGGATCTTGATGCGCGCCTTGTAGATGTTGTCGCGACGTCCGTACTGATTGTACACGCGCATGATGGCTTCGATGTAGCTCAGCAGGTCGCGCGCCGGCAGGAAGGGGCGCACCCGCTTGCCGACGAAAGGCGTGCGCCCGAGGCCGCCGCCGACCAGCACCTCGAAGCCGAGCTCGCCCGCCTCGTTGCGGTGGAGGCGCAGGCCGACATCGTGCACCTTGGTCGCGGCGCGGTCATGCGCGGCGGCGGTGATGGCGATCTTGAACTTGCGCGGCAGATAGGTGAATTCCGGGTGCAGCGTCGAGTACTGGCGCAGGATCTCCGCCCACAGGCGCGGGTCGTCGCATTCCTCGGGCGTCGCTCCGGCCCACTGGTCGGTGGTCACGTTGCGGATGCAGTTGCCCGAGGTCTGGATGCCGTGGACGCCGACCTCGGCGAGCGCGGCCATCGCCTCCGGCAGCTCCTCCAGCTTGATCCAGTTGAACTGGATGTTCTGCCGCGTGGTGAAATGGCCGTAGCCGCGGTCGTAGCGGCGGGCGACATGGGCCATGCGGCGCAGCTGGTCGGAACTCAGCGTGCCATAGGGGATGGCGACGCGCAGCATATAGGCATGCAGCTGCAGATAGACGCCGTTCATCAGCCGCAGCGGCTTGAATTCGTCCTCGCTCAGCGCGCCGGACAGGCGCCGGCCGACCTGATCGCGGAATTCCGCGACGCGTTCGGCCAGAAAGGCGCGGTCGAATTCGTCATACACATACATGGTCGGTCTTCGCTTTCACTGCGGCAGTTCGAAGGTCGGGCCGGCGACGCGGATGCGCTCGCGCAGATTGCCGGGGAGCACCGCGCCATCCTCGCCAAGCAGGACCGGGGCCACATAGGCGCCGACCGCCTCGATGTCGCGCTGCTGCGCCCCGGCGAGCAGCGCGATGGCGGCATCCGCCGTGGTCGCGACGGCGGCATCGGCGAGATCGGCCGACCAGCCGCCCGCCGCCGTGCGCCAGACCACAGCCCCGTCCGTCAGCCGGTTCGCCGTCACCGCGACGGGGCCGTTGACCTTCAGTTTCTGCTGCTGCGGGGACGCCATGGGCTGCCAATTTCCTGTTGACGGATGGGTTGGGTCTGCATAACACCAATTTAGAACGTGCAAAAGAATTAAATGCACGAAAATTACGTGTAATTAGTTCCCGTTCGGGACGGGACCATAAACCGGGTTCTCACCATGTCCACCGCCGACGACCGGCTCGACGAGCTCGAAGCCCAGAGTATCTACATTTTCCGGGAGGCCTTTGCGCGAATGAAGCGCATGGCGCTGCTCTGGTCGCTCGGCAAGGATTCCAACGTGATGATCTGGCTCGCGCGCAAGGCCTTTCTCGGCCATGTGCCCTTCCCGGTCATGCATGTCGACACCGGCAAGAAGTTCAAGGAAATGTACGATTTCCGCGACCATTACGGCGCGGAATGGAATCTCGACCTGCGCGTCGAGCCCTGCCCGCCGCTGGAGCAGATGGACCCGACCCTGCCGCCGGCCACCCGCTCGGCCGCGCGCAAGACGGAAGGGCTGAAGCTCGCCCTGGAGAAATACGGCTTCGACGCCGTGGTCGCCGGCATCCGCCGCGACGAGGAGGCGACCCGCGCCAAGGAGCGCGTCTTCTCCCCGCGCGGCCTCGAAGGCGACTGGAACGTGCGCGAGCAGCCGCCGGAATTCTGGGACCATTTCAACGCGACGCTGCCCGCCGGCGCGCATTTGCGCGTGCACCCGATCCTGCACTGGACCGAGCTGGATATCTGGGCCTACACCAAGCGCGAGAACATTCCCGTCATTCCGCTGTATTTCTCGAAGGACGGCAAGCGCTACCGCTCGCTCGGCGACCAGGACATCACCTTCCCCGTCGCCTCGCCCGCCGCGACCATCGACGACATCCTGACCGAACTCGCCACCACCAAGGTGCCGGAACGCTCGGGCCGCGCCATGGACCATGAATCCGAAGACTCCTTCGAGCGACTGCGCGTCGCCGGCTATCTGTGAGGCGGGACGATGTCTGCAACCGTGACCTCCCTTTCCCGGATCGTGGCGGCGTCCGACCGTCCGCTGGTGCGCATCGTCATCGTCGGCCATGTCGATCACGGCAAGTCGACGCTCATCGGCCGCCTGCTGCACGAGACCGGCGGCATCACGCCGGAAAAGCTCGCCAGCCTGAAGGAAATCTCCGCCCGGCGCGGCATGCCCTTCGAATGGTCCTTCCTGCTCGACAGCCTGCAGGCCGAGCGCGATCAGGGGATCACCATCGACACCAGCCAGATCCGCTTCCGCACGGCCTCGCGCGACATCATCCTGATCGACGCGCCGGGCCACGCGGAATTCCTGCGCAACATGATCACCGGCGCCGCGCAGGCCGATGCCGCGCTCCTGCTGATCGACGCCGCCGAGGGCGTGCGCGACCAGACCCGCCGGCACGGCTATCTCCTGCATCTGCTCGGCGTGAAGCAGGTCGCCGTGGTCGTGAACAAGATGGACCGCGTCGGCTATGACGAGCCGACCTTCCGCGCCATCGAAACCGAGATCAGCACCTATCTCGCCGGCCTCGGCGTGCGCGCGAGCGCGGTCATCCCGATTTCCGCCCGCGAGGGCGACGCGGTGGCCGCGCGCGGCACCCGCACCCCCTGGTATGACGGCCCGACCGTGCTGGAGGCGCTGGACGGCTTCGATCCCGCCCGCGCGCCGGGCGATCTCGCTTTGCGCATGCCCGTCCAGGCGGTCTACAAGTTCGACGATCGGCGCATCGTCGCCGGCCGCATCGAAACCGGCGCGCTGAAGGTCGGCGATGAAGTCGTGTTCCAGCCTTCCGGCAAGAGCGCGGTGGTGAAGACCATCGAAACCTGGCCGGTGCCGCCCGCCGGGCAGGAACGGACGGCGCTGGCCGCCGGCGCCCCGGCGGCGCTCACGCTCGACCGCGAAATCTTCGTCGAGCGCGGCGAGATTCTCTCCACCCCCGCCGCCCGCCCGCATGCCACGCGGCGTCTGCGCGTGCGCCTGTTCTGGCTGGCGGAGGAGGCGCTGGAGGTCGGCACGCCTCTCATCGTGCGTCTCGCCACCGCCGAGGCCCGCGCCACGGTCGCCGTGGTGCATGACGTGGTCGATCCCGGCCATCTCTCGACCTTCGAGTCGCGCGCCATCGGCCGCAACCAGGTCGGCGAGGTGGAACTCGCCCTGTCCCGCCCCCTCGCCGCCGATCCGCACGGGCTGAACCCGCGCACCGGCCGCGTGGCGCTGGAGCTTGGCGGGCGCATCGCCGGCGGCGGCCTCGTCATCTCCGTGCTCGGCGCGGAGAGCGTGGCGGCCCCGGCCGCGCGCAACATCACCCCCGTCGCCTCCGCCGTCACCGCCGAGGAGCGGATCGGCCGCTTCGGTCACGAGGGCGCGGTGGTGTGGCTCACCGGCCTGTCGGGCTCGGGCAAGTCCACCCTCGCCCGCGCCCTGGAGCGCCGGCTGTTCAACCGCGGCGGGCTGGTCACGCTGCTCGACGGCGACACGCTGCGCGCCGGCCTCAACGGCGATCTCGGCTTCTCCGATGCCGACCGCGCCGAGAACAACCGGCGCCTTGCCGAGGTGGCGAACCTGCTGAAGGGCCTCGGCCATATCGTGCTGGTCGCCGCCGTCTCGCCGTCCGCGGCGGCGCGGGCGCGGGTGCGCGAGATCGTCGGCCCCGGCTTCTTCGAGGTTCACGTCTCCGCCCCGCTCGATGTGTGCGAAGCGCGCGATCCCAAGGGGCTCTATGCCAAGGCCCGCGCCGGCGAAATCCGCGGCTTCACCGGCGTCGACGCGCCCTATGAGGCGCCGGACGCGCCGGAACTGGTGATCGAGACCGACCGGCTCGACCAGGCTGCGGCGGTCGACCGGCTGGAGGAGATGCTGGCCGCCAGCGCCGTGTTCCGCCCGGCCGCCGCCCCGGTCGCCGACGACGCCGGCATCTGAGGGGACGGCCGCGCGGCGGCGCGGGACGGGAGATGGGGCGCCCGATATCCGGGCACCGCGCGCGGGGCCACTTCGCGCCCTCGTCATCCTGAGGCGCCCGGCAACGCCGGGCCTCGAAGGACTCACCACGCCACCACCCCGCACGAGTTCCCCGTTTCCCGGCCCAGCGACGGCGAAGCCGGAGCGCCGAGCCGGGACCCAGCGCAAGACTCCGCCGCAGGCGGCGATCACCTCCTCCGCCGCAGGCCCTCGCCCATGTCATGGCCGGGCGCGATCCGGCCATCCGCACGCCTTGGCGTGCGCCCTCGGCCGCTCATTTCACATCCGGAATCTGCATAAAAATCTAATTTCTATATTCTATGTAGTTTTTGTCTTGACCACGGAGGTGACGCGTGGAAATCTCCCCTCAACCGAGATCGAGGCGCGCTTGCGCCGGGGAGACACGCAATGACATTCCGCTTCAGAACGGTGGCCGCCGCCGCCCTCATCGCCGCCCTTGCCGCGCCGCTGGTGGCGCCGCTCACCGCCCGCGCGGCGGATGTGACGCTGCTCAACGTGTCCTACGACCCGACGCGCGAACTGTACCAGCAGGTCAACAAGGCCTTCGCCGACAAGTACAAGGCCGAGACCGGCAAGACGCTGGAGATCAAGGCCTCGCATGGCGGCTCCGGCAAGCAGGCCCGCTCGGTGATCGACGGGCTGGATGCGGATGTGGTGACGCTGGCGCTCGCCTATGACATCGACGCCATCGCCGACAAGGGCTTCCTGGCGCAGGACTGGCAGAAGCGCCTGCCGGACAATGCCTCGCCCTATACCTCGACCATCGTGTTCCTCGTCCGCAAGGGCAACCCCAAGGGCATCAAGGACTGGAACGACCTGCTCAAGAGCGACGTCAAGGTCATCACTCCGAACCCGAAGACCTCCGGCGGCGCCCGCTGGAACTACCTCGCCGCCTGGGCCTATGCGCTCAAGACCTACGGCTCCGAGGACAAGGCGAAGGAGTTCGTCGCCAACCTCTACAAGAACGTGCCCGTGCTCGACACCGGCGCCCGCGGCTCCACCGTCACCTTCACCGAGCGCGGCGTCGGCGACGTGCTGCTCGCTTGGGAGAACGAGGCGTTCCTGTCGAAGAAGGAGTTCGGCGACGACAAATTCGACATCGTCGTGCCCTCGCTCTCCATCCTCGCCGAGCCGCCGGTGGCGGTGGTCGACAAGGTCGTCGACAAGAAGGGCACCCGCGCGGTGGCGGAGGCCTATCTGAAGTTCCTCTACACCAAGGACGGCCAGAAGCTCGCCGCCGAAAACTTCTATCGCCCGCGCGACCCCGAGATCGCCAAGGACTATGAGAAACTGTTCCCGAAGGTCGATCTCGTGACCATCGACGACCCGGCCTTCGGCGGCTGGCGCAAGGCGCAGAAGACCCACTTCTCCGACGGCGGCGTGTTCGACCAGATCTATTCCAACTGACCGGCCGCGCGGGCGGGACGCAGGGCGCGGATCGTCGACCTCACTGCACTGATCGTCCACCTCACTGCACTCATCGGCCACCGCAGATCGACGCCGGGCTTTCAAAGGGCCCGGCGCTCGCCATAAGATGATACAGTCGGGAAAAAGCCTTGAGCGACATGACCTTGGAAGCCTCATCCGCGAGGGCGGCCGCGCCGTCGGCCCGTTTCCGCCGGGCGCACAGCGTGCTCCCCGGATTCGGGCTCACGCTGGGCCTCACCCTGCTCTGGCTCTCCCTGGTGGTCCTCATCCCCCTCGCGGCGCTTTTCCTGAAGACGGCGGAGCTGCCGCCGGAGCGCATCTTCGCCATCCTCAGCGCGCCTAGAACCTTGAATGCGTTGAAGATTTCGTTCGGCTTGTCGCTCGTGGCGGCGGCCATCAACCTCGTCATCGGCACCGTCATCGTCTGGGCGATCGTGCGCTACGAGTTCCCCGGACGGCGGGTCCTGGACGCGCTCATCGACATTCCCTTCGCCCTCCCCACCGCCGTCGCCGGCATCGCCCTGACCACCCTCTATGCCGAGAATGGCTGGATCGGCAGCCTCCTCGCGCCCCTCGGCATCAAGGTCGCCTTCACCCCGCTCGGCATCCTTATCGCCTTGATATTCATAGGACTTCCCTTCGTGGTGCGGACCGTCCAGCCGGTGCTGGAGGATCTCGACCACGAGCTGGAGGAGGCCGCGGCCACGCTCGGGGCGGGGCGCTGGACCACGATCACGCGGGTGATCCTGCCCTCCATCCTCCCCGCCCTCCTCACCGGCTTCGCCCTCGCCTTCGCCCGCGCCGTCGGCGAATATGGCTCGGTGATCTTCATCGCCGGCAACCTGCCGAACGTGTCGGAAATCGCGCCGCTGCTGATCGTCATCCGGCTGGAGGAGTTCCGCTACGCCGACGCGACCACCATCGCTGCCACGATGCTCGTCGCCTCCTTCATTTTGCTTTTCATTATCAATGGCTTGCAGCGCTGGTCCGAGCGTCGCAGCGGGAGAGGCGCATGAGCGGAAACCCGGTGCGCAGCGAAGCGGGTGCGGTGAAATGGACGATCGTGGCGCTCGCCGCGCTGTTCGTCGTCCTCTTCGTCGTCCTGCCGCTGATCAATGTCTTCGCGCAGGCCGCCTCCAAGGGGTGGGAGGCCTACGGCGCCGCGCTGGTCGAGCCGGACGCACGCGCCGCCATCGAGCTGACCCTGCTCGTCACCGCCCTGTCGGTGACGGCAAACACGGTAATGGGCCTCGTCATGGCCTGGGCCATCACGAAATTCTCGTTTCCCGGCAAGAGCTTCCTCATCACCCTGATCGACCTGCCATTCTCCGTCTCCCCGGTGGTGGCCGGCCTCGTCTTCGTGCTGTTGTTCGGCGCGCAGGGCTATTTCGGGCCATGGCTGAGCGATCATGACTGGAAGATCATCTTCGCTTGGCCGGGCATCACCCTCGCCACCATCTTCGTCACCTTCCCCTTCGTTGCGCGCGAACTCATCCCGCTGATGCAGGAGCAGGGGACGACCGAAGAGGAGGCCGCGGTGACCCTGGGAGCCGGCGGCTGGCGCGTCTTCACGCGGGTGACGCTGCCCAACATCAAATGGGCGCTGCTCTACGGCGTACTGCTCTGCAACGCCCGCGCGATGGGCGAATTCGGCGCCGTCTCCGTGGTGTCCGGCCATGTGCGGGGCGAGACCAACACCATCCCGCTGCAGGTCGAGATCCTCTACAACGAGTACCAGTTCCAGGCCTCTTTCGCGGTGGCCTCGCTCCTCGCCCTGCTCGCCATCGTGACGCTGCTCGCCAAGGTCGGGCTCGAAGCCCGCCTCGGCACCCGCAGCGGGCGGCACTGAGCCTTCAGAACAAATAGAGCGAGATCAGGAATCCGCCGACGATCGCGACCGCCAGCAATGCGGTGACGAGGCCGAGCCGCTCCTCGATGAAGCGCCGGGCACGCGGGCCGATCCAGTGCAGCAGGCCGGCGACCAAGAAGAAGCGCATCCCGCGTGTGATCAGCGACAGGACGATGAACCAGAACAGGCTGTAATGGGCAAAGCCCGAGGTGATGGTCACGACCTTGAAGGGGATGGGCGTCAGCCCCTTTATCAGGATGATCCAGTGGCCATAGTGCTGATAGGCCTGCGTGAAGGCCTCGACCTTGTCGCCATAGCCATAAAGGTGGATGAGGAACTGGCCGACGCTCTCGTAGAGCAAGGCGCCGATGGCATAGCCGAGCAGGCCGCCCAGAACGGAAGCGACGGTGCAGATCGTCGCGTACCACCAGGCGAGCTTAGGCCGCGCAAGGCACATCGGCACCAGCATCACATCCGGCGGCACCGGGAAGAACGAACTCTCCGCGAAGGAGACCCCCGCGAGCGCCCAAGGGGCGCTGGGGCGTTCGGCGAGATTGATGACCCACTGATAGAGACGGCGCAGCATGGGGGCTCCTGAGGAGGCGAGACGAGGCGCGCTCAGCGGCGGCGGTTGCCGCGCCGGCCGAGATCGCCAGCCTCGCCGAGGTTCGCTCCCTCATGCAGGCTCAAGGCCAAAAGGTCCAGTGTTACCGCGTGGCCGTCCGTCGGGGCGCGCTTGGGCAGCTTTTCCGCGAGGCCCAGCAATTTCTCGCGCCGATCCATTTCCGCCCAGACGTCGGAAGGGTCAATGCCGAGTTCGACCCAGAGAACGACGAGATTGTAGATGAGATCGGCGCTTTCGCGGATCGCGCCGTCCAGGTCGCCCTGCACCGCGTCGAGCGACACCTCGACCGCTTCTTCCGCCACCTTCTTCGCCATGAAGTGCCGGCCCTTGGCCAACAGGCGGGCGGTGCGCGGGGCGATGTGGCGTCCCCGTCGCGTCGCGACCACAGCGTCATGCAGGCGGTGGATCGAATCAGTCATGCATATGAGCCTACACCCGCGTGAGTGAAGCCGTTGTGTCGCCACAACACCAAGCAAAGATTATGCTTCCGGCCGGTTGCGGGGTGCCGCGCCATCCTCTCGTCGCCGCGCCGGCCCGCCCCCTCGCTCGCGCCTTTATGATTGGCCGCCGGCACGGGGTGGCCCGCCATTTTTGATCCGACGCCTCAAACGGTTTATGCAACAAGTTCGGTTATCGGTGTTTCATTCGCCGGTCGACGCTGGAAACGGAACCTAGACGCGTGACGCAACATTCCCTCTTCCGCGCCCGCCCTGTGCGCATGGCCCTCTCCCTCCTGCTGGCCTTGGCCGCGCTCGTGACCGCGGCACACGCCACCCCTTCCCTCGTGGTGGAGGTGGACAGCGGCAAGGTGCTGATGGCGGAGGATGCCACCAAGCCGTGGTACCCCGCCTCCGTCACCAAGCTCATGACGGCCTATGTGACGCTGAAGGCGATCCGCTCGGGCCGCATCACCCCCCAGACGCTCATCTCCGTCACCGAGACCGCGGCCGCGCAGCAGCCTTCCAAAATGGGCTTCAAGGTCGGCACGCAGGTCACGGTCGATAACGCCCTCAAGATGATGCTGGTGAAGTCGGCCAATGACATGGCCGTCGTGCTGGCCGAAGGCGTGGGCGGCGATTACGCGAGCTTCATCGCCGAGATGAACGCCAGCGCGCGCGAGCTGGGCATGGACGGAACGCATTACGCCAACCCGAACGGCCTGCCGGACCCGAACCAGATCACCACCGCCCGCGATTTGGCGATCCTCACCCGCGCGATCCTCACCGAGTTTCCCGATCAGGCGGAGCTGTTCCGCATTCCGGCGATCAAGCTCGGCACCGCTGTGATCCGCAATTACAACAAGCTGATCGATCGCTATCCCGGCGCGGACGGCATGAAGACCGGCTTCATCTGCGCGTCGGGCTTCAATCTCGTCGCCACCGCCCATCGCGGCGACAAGCGCCTCATCGCCGTGGTGCTCGGCACCAATTCCGGCAAGGACCGTACCGAACAGGCGGCACTGCTGCTTGAAAAGGGCTTCCAGCATTCCTGGAAGATCTTTGGCGCGGTGGCGCCGACCGTAGATTCGCTGCGCAACGAAGGCGGCGCGCCGACGGACATGCGCGCGCAGGTCTGCGGCGGCAAGCGCAAGAACACGGCTTCGGAGGCCGATGACGACAGCGCCCCCGCGGCGACGAGCTTCGTCGCGGCCGGCATGGGCACGCTCGGTGACAATG
>JAEZMI010000372.1 GCA_023414975.1 Pseudomonadota bacterium
CACCATGGCCGTTCGCGCCGATGACTGCCGGAACTCCCACGCAGCCTCGAGGAACTGGGTCGGACCGGTCGCGGCACCGGTACAAACCCGATGGCACCGTCGGACCATGCGCGCACCAGCGCCGGCAGTAAGGACATCTGCGGCACGTTATCGATGAAGTGCCAGCGGTCAAATGGTCGGAGCGGCGGGATTTGAACCCACGACCCCTAGTCCCCCAGACTAGTGCGCTAACCGGACTGCGCTACGCTCCGACTGCCGCGAGGCGTCGCCTGCATAGCCATTTGCGCCGCGCGACGCAAGCGCCGGCTGGCCGCCGTCCCCGCCGCATTAGCGGCCACGCCCCAGCGTGGAGGAGCTGGCCTTTGCAATCGCCTCGCTCGCGGCCTCTTCCTCCTCCGGATCGGGCTCCGGGCCGACGGCTTCCTCGGTGGCGGCGGAGAGGCGCTGGAACAGGCCGAGCGCCAGCAGCGTGCCGCAGGCGGCGGCGACGAGGAGCGCGGGATAGACCACATGGGACGGGTCGTCGCGCGCGGTCTCGAACACCAGCACCAGCGCCTCCAGGAACAGCGCGATGATGATGGTGGAGACGAACTTGGTCAGGCCCCGCCGGGCATCGGCGGCCGTGCGGCGCTCGCGCCCGGCCGGCACCTCTTCCTCGAAGAAATACTTCGCCACATCGAACAGTGCGATGGCGACGATGAGATAGCCGACGGCGCCGAGCAGGGCGTCTGGTGTGACCCCCTCCCCGCCGAGCGCCCCCGCAACGGCGTAGTAGGGGGCGTAGACCAGAAGCGCCGCGGCCACGACCATGATGGCGCAGGCGGCGAGGGCAAAGACGAGACGGATGATCAGGCTCATGGCGCTACCAGCGGTGAGGGACCGGCGGTAACTAGGTCGGCGGCAAGTCCCGGCAAGGGGAAGTCGGCATCGGCCCGCCCGCGGCGCTATACTGCGGAGGTTTCGGAGAGCCTCATGAATCATCATCCGCCCCATCACCCCCCTGCCCCGCCCCGCGAGAGAAGCCCGGAGGCGCCGCTGATGCGGCCGGCGGACGAGGCGGCGCTGGCGCTCATGGAACGACGCCGCTCGGCGCCGCTGCGCGGTCTGGTGGAGCCCGGCCCGACGCCGGACGAGCTGGCGCGGATGCTGCGCCTCGCCGCGCGCGTGCCCGATCATGGCCGCCTGGTGCCGTGGCGCTTTATCGTCATCGCGGGCGCGGCGCGGGCACAGCTCGGCGCCCGGCTTGACGCGCTCTATGCCGCGCAGAATCCGGACCTGCCGCCCGCCAAGGCGGATATGTGGACACTCTATCTTTCCCGCGCGCCGCTGACCGTCGTGCTGGTCGCCCGGCCCGATCCGGCCGCCAAGGTGCCGGAATGGAACCAGGTGCTCTCCGCGGGCGCCGCCGGCATGGCGCTCACCCTCGCCGCGAGCGCGATGGGCTTTGCCACGCAATGGCTGCTGAAATGGCCGGGCCGCGACCCGCAGGCGGCGGCGCTGGTCGGCGCGAAGCCGGACGAGCGCATCGCCGGCTTCATCCATATCGGCCGGCCGGGGGCCGCTGCCGAGGACCGGCCGCGGCCGGGCCTCGACGAGGTCGTGGCGTTCTGGGCGCCGGATCAGTCCTCGATGTCGAAGGACACGCCCTGAGCCAGCGGCAACTGGCGGGAATAGTTGATGGTGTTGGTCGCCCGCCGCATATAGGCCTTCCAGGCGTCCGAGCCCGCCTCGCGTCCGCCGCCGGTTTCCTTCTCGCCGCCGAAAGCGCCGCCGATCTCCGCGCCGGACGGCCCGATGTTCACATTGGCGATGCCGCAATCCGAGCCTTCCGCGGACAGGAAGGTCTCGGCCTCGCGCATGTCGTTGGTGAAGATCGAGGAGGACAGGCCCTGCGGCACGCCGTTCTGCAGCTTGATGGCTTCCGGCAGGCCGGAGCAGCGCAGCACATAGAGGATCGGCGCGAAGGTCTCGTGGCGGACGATCTCCACCTGCTCGTCGATCTCCACCAGGGCGGGGCGCACATAATAGGCGTCCGGCGCGCCGGGAACCTCCACGCGCGCGCCACCATGCACGGTCGCGCCGGCGGCCCGCGCGGCTTCCAGCGCCTTCTGCATGTTGTCGAAGCCGGCCTTGTCGATCAGCGGGCCGATCAGCGTCGCCGCCTCGCGCGGGTCGCCGATGCTGACGGATGCATAGGCCTTGGCCAGGCGCGGCACGAGCTGGTCATAGACGCCTTCATGCACGATCAGCCGGCGCAGCGTGGTGCAGCGCTGGCCCGCCGTGCCCATGGCGGCGAAGGCGATGCCGCGCAGGGCGAGATCGAGATCGGCCGAGGGGCAGACGATGGCGGCATTGTTGCCGCCGAGTTCGAGGATGGAGCGGCCGAAGCGGCGCGCCACCCGCTCGCCGACGATGCGGCCCATGCGGGTCGAGCCGGTGGCGGAGACGACCGGCACGCGCGGATCGTCCGTCAGGGCGCCGCCGACCTCGGCCCCGCCGATGAGAAGCTGCGACAGGCCCTTGGGCGCCCCGCCGAACTTCGCGGCCGCCCGGTCGAACAGCGCCTGCACGGCGAGCGCCGTGAGCGGGGTCTTTTCCGAGGGCTTCCACAGCAGGCTGTCGCCGCAGACCAGCGCCAGCGCCGCGTTCCACGACCAGACCGCGACGGGGAAATTGAAGGCGGTGATGATGGCCACCGGTCCGACGGGGTGCCAGGTCTCCATCATGCGATGTCCCGGCCGCTCGGAGGCGATGGTGAGACCGTAGAGCTGGCGCGAGACGCCGACCGCGAAATCGCAGATGTCGATCATCTCCTGTACCTCGCCGAGGCCCTCGGAGACGATCTTGCCGGCTTCCAGCGTCACCAGCCGGCCGAGCTCGGTTTTGTGGGCGCGCAGTTCCTCGCCGAGCAGACGCACCAGTTCGCCGCGCCGCGGCGCCGGCACGGTGCGCCATTCCTCGAAGGCCTCCACGGCGCGGGCGACGGCATCGGCCACATGGGCGGGGCTCGCCTCGGCGACCTGCGCCACCACCTCGCCGGTGATGGGCGAATGGCTGGCCCGCGCACCGCCCTTCCAGATCTGTTCGGGAACGCCGAGCGCCCCCATCAGCGCGGCCACCTCCTGCGCCACCGATCCGTGGCCTGATCCGTGACCTGCTCCCGCACCGTTCGCCATGAACTTGAACTCCCTCGAACCCGCGCCTCGGGCGCCTGCCGGGCGAACCGGCGCCCGCATCATGTCGGCTGAATAGCATTCCCCCGCCCGGCAAATCCATTGCGGCGTTCGGCGGAGGCCGAGACCCCGCCGGGCCGCGGGACGCCTGTGAGACCCAACGGGAGGCGGCTCACGTCATGCCGAGGCTTCGGGGGAGAGGAGGCCTAAGCCCGGCGGCTGGCCTCTGGAAAAATGTGCACGCACCAGATTCGTTTCGCGGCAGCAAAGCCCTTCCGCAGCGCAGTGACGGCTGCTTTGCCAATACCTTGATGACGTCTACGTAAAGGCTGTGCACCAAAGAAAAAATGGTTCGATTCTGCTTGCAGAAAAGAACAGCCTCATCCATTCTCACCGTCGAATATATAGTGTGTTTTAGGCTGGCGCGCGGCTTTCATTGCCTTCGTCGCGCCACTCTATCGTGATCCCCCCGCCACATTTGCTTTCCATTCAGTTGCCCGGGATGCAACTGGAGAAGGAACGAGGTATTGACGGCTTGGGGAATGGGACGGGTCGCCATCGCGACATGCGTGATGGGGATCATCTTCACCGCCGGCGGCAAACCTGCGCTAGCTGATCAAAAGAAGACAATCGCGACGACCGGAATGGCGTCCTATTACGGTTATGGCGGCCGCACCGCCAGCGGCGAACGGCACAGCGCCGCCGCCATGACAGCCGCTCACCGCTCCCTGCCCTTCGGGACCAAAGTGCGCGTCACCAACACCGCGAATGGCCGCTCGGTGGTCCTTCGCATAAACGATCGCGGCCCGTTCGTGCGCGGCCGCATCATCGACGTCTCGACCGCCGCTGCCGACGACCTGGGGTTCCGCAAGCGCGGCGTCGCCAAGGTGCAGATCGCGGTCGTCGACTGACGCAGGCGCCGCGGCCTCAGGGCGCGGCCCTTCGACTTACGTCAGGATCATGGACATGATGCGCTGCGCCCGGAATCCCCGTGGATTCCGGGCGGCGGCACGCGCGCACATGCACCGCCCGGCGCGCTCGATTTCTTCCGCCGGACAACCGTCAAGACCGTGGGTCGGCGTGCAGGTCCGGAACGCCCGTCAGTCGCGCGCGGCATCCAGGATGCGCCGGCATTCCTGAAGCTCATACAGCGCCGCCTGAAGGCGCTGCACGTCGTCGCGTCCGAGTTGCGGGACAGGCTGGGGCGCCACATCCGGCGCCCGCCCTTCGTCCACCCCGCGCGCAAGCGCGACGGGGGCCGGCGGGGTGGCGACCGGCATCGGCCTGTTGCTCTGCCGGGCCAGAATATGGGCGGGACGGGAGGGCTCCCCGACCGGCATGAAGGGGATCACGTCATCCGGTTCGGGCTCCGGCGCGACCGCCCGGAACGGAAATCCCGCGCGGGGATCTGCAACACGGGGCTCTGCAAGGCGCGGCTCGGGCGCGCGCGGCACCGGCAGGGGTTCCGGAGCGCGGGAAGCCGGTTCCACGCGGCGAGGTGCGAATTCCTTCGGGGCGAACTCATCCGCCCCGAACTCCGCCGCCGGCGGATCGGCGGGCCCGATATAGCGCGCGCCCAGATCGGGTTCACGGCGCGGCGGCTCGCCGCGCGGGGGGCGGCTCTGCGGAGCCAGATCGGGCAGCAGCGGCAGTTCGAGGAAATCCGGCTCACTCTCGGCCCGGCGCCGGCCGCCGCGCCGCGTCGCCGGCGGCTCCTCGGCATAGGGCCCGGTGTCGCGCAAGGAAGGTTCGCGCGGCAAATCGGGCGGAGCCATGTCCCGCTCCGCCGGTTCGCGCCCGGCCGGCTCTCGCGCGCCGTCGCGCCCGGTCTCACGCCCGGTGTCGCGCTGTCGCGAGGGAAGAAGATTGAGCAAGCCGCTCAGCGCGCCCCCGCGCGAGGCGCCCTGCCCCGGCTCTCGGTCGCGGCCTGCGGGCTCACGCCCGCGCCCGGGGTGGCCGGCATCCACCGCATCGCGCGCGTCCTGCGGCGCGCGGCGGCGTTCCGCTTCCTCGTAGTCGGCCGCTTCCAGCGCCTCGGCCTCGACATCGCGCCAGATGGCCTGCACATAGCGCGGGC
>JAEZMI010000238.1 GCA_023414975.1 Pseudomonadota bacterium
GATCTCCACCGTGGTGTGGCTGCCCTTGAAGATGCGCCGGACGATGCGGCCGGGCACCGCGAAGGCGTCGCCCGGCGGGGTGCCGAGGCAGTAGACCGATTCCGGCCGCACGATGAAGGCGACGCGCGCGCCCACCGCCGGGCGGGTGCCGTTGCGCCGGGCGCGCACGGTCTGGCCGGCCCATGAGAGCACCGCCATGTCGCCCTCAATGCCCATCACCTGCGCCTCGAACAGGTTGCTCTGGCCGATGAAGTTGGCGACGAAGCGGCTGCGCGGCAGGGAATAGAGCGTGTGCGGGTCGCCCATCTGCTCGATGCGCCCGCCATTCATCACCACCACCACGTCGGACATGGTGAGCGCTTCTTCCTGGTCGTGCGTCACGAACAGGAAGGTCTTGCCGGTGCGCTGCTGGATGGCCTTCAGCTCGATCTGCATCTGTTCGCGCAGCTTGGCGTCGAGCGCGCTCAGGGGCTCGTCGAGCAGGAGCACGTCCGGATCCGGGGCCAGCGCCCGCATCAGCGCCACGCGCTGGCGCTGCCCGCCGGAGAGCTGGGACGGCATGCGGTCGGCGAAATCGGCGAGCTGCACCAGCGCCAGAAGCTCCATGACGCGGCGGTGGATCGCGTCCGAGGCGAGGCCCTTCAGCTCCAGCCCGAAGGCGACGTTGCGGGCCACGGTGAGGTGCGGGAACAGCGCGTAATCCTGAAAGACGATGTTCACATTGCGCTTGTTCGGCGGCAGGCGGGTGATGTCGCGCCCGTCGAGCAGGATCTCGCCCGAGGTCGGCAGTTCGAAGCCGCCGAGCATGCGCAGCGTTGTGGACTTGCCGCACCCGGAGGGGCCGAGCAGCGTGACGAACTGGCCGGGCGCGATCGACAGGTCGAGACCGGCGACCGCGGGCGTCGCGCCATAGAGCTTGTTGACGTTTCGGAACTGGACGACAGGCTGCATCGGTCAGGCCTTGGAACGACGGGTGAAATGTTCGGCGTAGAGGCCCACGGCGGCGGTGACGATGAGCACGATCGTCGCCATGGCGTTGATCTCCGGCGACATGCCGCCCTGCACCTTGGCGAAGATCAGCATGGGCAGGGTGGGCTGGTAGCCGCCGAGGAAGAAGGTGCGCACGAAGTCGTCGATGCTGCTGAGCGCGCAGAAGATGGCGCTGCCGGCGAGCGCCGGGGCGAGATAGGGCACCGTCACCCGCAGGAAGGCGACGAAATTGTCGGCGCCGAGATCGCGCGCCGCGTCGGTGAGGCTGTGCGGCATGGAGCGCAGGCGCGTCAGCACCATCACCACCACGAAAGGCACGGCATGGACCGTGTGGCCGAGGATGATGGCGCCGGTGCCGGTCGGAATGTCCAGCACGCGGATGAAGATGCGCAGGGAGATGGCGTTGATGAGGCCCGGCACGACCGCCGGCAGACAGGCCAGGGCGAAGATGACCGCCCGGCCCCAGATGCCCTCGGCCGCGACCAGCAGCGCGATCCACACGCCGAGGACCAGCGAGATCGCCGTGGTCGCCAGCGCGATGAAGACGGAGTAGCCGACCGCGTTGAGGAATTGCTGGTCCTGCAGGACCTTGGCGTACCAGTCGAGCGTCCAGTTCTGCACCGGGAAGGCGATGAAGCTCGCCTCCTTGAAGCTCATCGCCATCATCAGGCTGAGCGGCAGGAGCAGGTAGATGACGAAGAGCCAGTAGGAGGCGGACAGCGCCGTCTTCGGCAGATCGGTGAAATAGCGGCTGGCGAAGCTGTTCATCACCCGCGCCCTCACGACAGCCGCACCGACCGCCCGCCGACGACCTTCATGAACAGGCCGACGGTGGAGAGCGAGACGATGAGCATCAGGATGGAAAAGGCGGAGCCGGCCGGCCATTTGTCGTTCGAGGCGTGGAACAGGGCGGCGATGATCTCGGGGAAGATGACGGTGTTCGGCCCGCCCAGCAGCAGCGGCGCGGTGAACACGCCGATGGAGATGAGGTAGACGAGGCTGCAGCCGGACACGATGCCGTCCTTCGACAGCGGGAGAATAACCCGCTTGAACCGCTCGAACGGCCCGGCCCCGAGGTCGGCGGCGGCGTCGACGAGTTGCGGCGGGATTTTCTCGATGGCCGAATAGAGCGGCAGCAGCATGTAGAGCGCGATGAGATAGACCACCCCGAAGCTGAGCGAGAAATAGGTGTAGAGCATGGGGATGGGTCGGTCGATCAGACCCAGCTCGCGCAGCGCGTAGTTCAGCGCGCCGCGATTGGCGAGCAGCATGATGACCGAGAAGGTGCGGATGATCTCGCCCGCCCAGAAGGGCACAAGAAGCAGCAGCAGGGCGCGCTTGCGGTTCTGCGGGCGGATGACCTTCGCGACGTAATAGGCGACGGGATAGACCACCACCAGCGTGACCACCGTCACCACCGCCGCGAAGATCAGGCTGCGGATGAACGGCATGAAATAAAGCGGCTCGCGGAAGAACAGCCGGTAATTGTCCAGCGTCAGCACCGGGCCGCTCTCCGGCGGGGGATAGACCTGCATCAGGCTGATGCGGCCCATCTGGTAGATCGGGCCGATGTTGAAGGTGACGATCCAGGCGAGAGGCACCGCGATGAGCAGGATCAGCCGCGCGCGGGGGCTCGCGGCGAGCGCGCCGATGGTCGCGGCATAGAGCGGCGAGCGGATCAGCCGGCCGATCCAGCCGCGATAGGCCGGGCCGGTCTCCCGCTGGGCGCGTCTCGTCTCTGTCATGCTGCTCTCGACCATGGCGGCGACATCTTCTCCCAGTGTGCCGGATCGCCCGCGAAAGGGCGACCCGGCGTGGTGCGTGCGGCGGGTCGGCGCGTCAGGCCGCCTTGATCTCGGCGGTGGCCTTGTCGATCATCTCGTTCTTCATCTTGCGGTTGATCGGGCTGAAGAACTGGATGCGCTCGATCTGCTCCTGCGGCAGGGCGAGCGCGGCGCGCTCGCGCTCGTTCAGCAGCTTGTCGACGCCGGCGAAGGCCGAGTTGAAGCCGGACTGGCGGGTCATCGCCGCGCCGATCTCGGGCGAGGCCAGAATGGCGTTCAGGAAGGTGTAGGCGGCGTCGGCGTTCGGCGCGTTGGCGACGATGTTGAAGGAATAGAGGAACCCGTAGGTGCCTTCCTTCGGGATCGACAGCGCGATGGGGTGGCCGTCCATGATGAGCTTGGCGGCGGGGCCCGACCAGGTCTGGGCGAGGTAGATGTCCTCGTTGAGGAACATCTGCTGCACCTCGGAGCCGGCGTCGTAATATTTGCGGACCTTGTCCTTGTTGGCGATCAGGAAGTCGCGCGCCTTGTCGGTCGCGGCCTGCGCGATCTCGGGCTTGCCTTCATAGGTGACGTAGTCGCCGTCATTGCCCTGGTACTTCATCACGATCGAGAGGAAGTCGGAGATGATGTAGGAGGTGAGCGCCTTGAACTCGTCCTCGAACATATAGCCCCAGGTGTCGGTCTCCTTGGTGTACTGGGTGTTGCGGGCGAGGCCCTCGAAGCCGGCGAGCAGCGGCACGCCGTAGACCTTGCCGTCGATGGTGAGCTGCGGGGCGCCCTTATAGGCGGCGGCGAGGTTGCCGAAATTGCTGATGCGGTCGAGATCCAGCGGCACGAGCAGCTTCGAGGTGAGGAACTGCGAGAGGCGGTGGCCGGTGACGGTGACGATGTCCGTGGTCGGCGCGTTGCCCTCGGCGGTGAGCAGATTGTACTGCTTGCCCTGGTCGTCGGTGAGGCGCACGCGCACCTCGATGCCGGTGTCCTTCTGGAACTGGTCGATGAAGGACTGCGGCACGAACTTGTCATAGGTCGTGATGTTTACGACCTTGCCCTGCGCGCGGGCGGGGCGAACGATCGCGGGCGCGGCGATGAGGCCGGCACCGGCTCCCAGAAGCTTCAGCGTCGAACGGCGGGTCAGGTCAGTTCGGTTCATGGCATCCTCAGGCGGTTGTCGGTGGACCTTTCGCGACCCGGCGCGCGCGGGCGGCGGGGCGTCAATGCATGAGCGGGGCCAGCTCGGCGGGCGTCGCGGCCGTTGTCTCGCCCAGCGACAGCCGCACCGCGGCGTCGGCGTGGAGGAGGGTGGAATCGAAGGTGGGGAAAGAAAAGTCCTCCGCGCTCACCAGAAGGCCGATCTCGGTGCAGCCGAGAATGACGCTGTCCGCACCGGCGGCGCGCCCCTTCGCGACAATGTCGATATAGCGCTGCTTCGATTCCGGACGAACGATGCCGCAGCACAGTTCCGAGAAGATGATGTCGTGCACCTGCCGGCGCTCCTCGGCCTCGGGGATCAGCACGTCGAGGCCGAAACGCTCTTCCATGCGGTGGCGGTAGAATTCCTTCTCCATGGTGTACTGCGTCGCCAGAAGCAGGGGACGGCGGCAGGCGGCCTCGCGCACCGCCGCGCCGGTGACATCGGCGATATGGATCAGCGGGATGCCCACACGCGCCTGCACCTCCTCGGCGAGCAGATGCATGGTGTTGGTGCAGATCAGCACCATGTCGGCGCCCGCCTGCTCCAGCTCGCGCGCGACCTGGCCGAGCGCCCGCGCCGCCGCCGCCCAGTCGCCGGCCTTCTGCAGCGCGACGATCTCGCTGAAATTGACCGAGCGCAGCACGATGTCGGCCGAGCTGAGCCCGCCCAGCGCCGCACGCACCTGTTCGTTGAGCCGCCGGTAATAGACGGCCGTGCTTTCCCAGCTCATGCCGCCGATCAGGCCAATCCGCTTCATCATCAGACCCACAATGCCACATAATGTGGGGGCGTATGATAAGGGTGCCGCGGGGGAATGCATTGCGTTGTTTTACGCCAGACAGGTGTGCTGTAGGATATTATCCTACTATTTAGCTGTATTTTAGGATAATGTCACGCGCTCACTGATGTGATGGCGCTGCGATCACTGGGCGCCCAATTTTTTAGCAAGTATGCGCCCATAGGGGCGTAAAGCCGCAGGCCGCCAACAATAGCCGCAGATCGCTGCTTGCGGTTGCAAGATATATTGACCTTTCCATTGAAGGTCGTTCTTCTGGTTTACAGCCGATTGGAAGGAACAGCGGGAGAAAGACGTGTTCGACCAGATCGACCGCAAGATTATCGACATCCTGCAACAGGACGCCGGCAAGTCGGTGGTCGAGATCGCCGAGGCGGTGGGGCTCTCGCACACGCCCTGCTGGCGGCGGATCAAGCGGATGGAGGAGATGGGCCTCATCCGCAACCGGGTGGTGCTGATCGACCAGCGCAAGGCCAATGTGCCGATGACCATCTTCATCTCGGTCAAGGTGCCCCGCCACACCACCGCCTGGCTCGACACCTTCCGAAAGGAGATTCGCGACATCCCCGAGATCATGGAAGCCTATCGCCTCACGGGTGAGACGGACTATCTGCTGCGCGTCGTCGTGCCGAACATCGACGTGTACGACCAGGTCTACAAGAACCTGATCAGCCGGGTCGAGTTCTCCGACCTCTCCTCCTCCATCGCCATGGAGGAGATGAAATTCACCACGGCGCTGCCGACGAAATATATCTGAGCGCTCCCCTCCCGCCGGTCCGCCGGCGCCGCGCGGGTGCTCCCGCGCGCCCCGAACGTCAACGAAGGAAATCCCCATGCGTGTCTCGATCCTCGGCGCCGGCTCCATCGCCTATGGCGTTGCCGGCTTCCTCGCCGCCCATGGCCATCAGCCGACCCTGTGGTCGCCCTCGGGCCGCTCGGCGCGGGCGCTGAAGGACGGCGCGCCGCTGAAGGCGTTCGGCGCGCTGGAGCATGAGGGGCCGGTCGGTGTGGCCGCGGGCGCGCGGGAGGCCGTCGACACGGCGGAGGCGCTGTTCGTGGCGCTGCCCGGCTATGGGCACCGCGCCGCCTTCGACGCGGTGATCCCCCATATCCGCGCCGGCCAGCCGGTCATCATCTCCTCGCACTCCTCCTTCGGGGCGCTCTATCTCGCCCGCGCGCTCGCCGCCCGCGGCGTGAGCGCGCCGATCATCGTGTGGGGTACGACGCTGCTCACCGCCCGTGTGCAGGGCTCCGACAGCGTGAAGGTGAACACGGTGCGGCAGAAGATCGACGTCGCCACCCTGCCGGAGAGCGCCATCGACGAGGGCCACGCGCTCTGCACCGCCCTGTTCGGCGACCGCTTCGTGCGGCGCGACGGGCTGCTCGCCATCGCGCTCAGCAACCTCAACCCGCAGAACCATCTCGGCATCGCCCTGCTCAACCTCACCCGCATGGAGAAGGGCGAAACCTGGGGCCAGGGCGAGCACGTCACCCCCGCAGTCGGACGGGTGATCGAGGCGCTCGACGCCGAGCGTCTCGCCATCGCGGAGGTGTTCGGGCTGAAGGTGCGCACGGTGCGCGAGCATTTCTCGCTCTCCTTCCATGTGCCGATGGCCAGCGTTTCCGAGATGAACCAGCAGATGCACGCGGAAGGGCGCGGCGGCTTCGGGCCGACCAGCTTCGACAGCCGCTACATCTTCGAGGACGTGCCCTTCGGTCTCGTGCCGACGGCGCGGCTCGGGCGGATGTGCGGCCGCCCGGCGCCGCTGCATGAGGCGGGGATCGCCCTGCTCTCCGCCGCCGCCGGCCGCGACCTTGCGGCTGATAACGACCTGCTTCCCGCGCTCGATCTGGAATCGCGGGGCACGCAGGCGCTGGTCGCGCTGTGCCGGACGGGCTACCCGCCGGCGGCGTGAGCGTTTCCGGCCTTCATCGAGGCAGCGGGCCCTATTATTTTACCGTTACACCTCAGCGACTGCGGCCTTCCGGCCACATGTTCTTGGGAAGGCGGGCTCCTAACGCCTCCGTGAAGGGCGCGTTAGGAGCAATGAAGGATCGGGAGAGTATAGGTAGTGCTTACTGTCCCATTTCCGGTTGCGTTCCGCCATGCTCCTTGACCGTCGCCTGTTCCTGCTCGCCGCCCCCGTCGCCCTTGCCGGCTGCACCACCACCGGCTCGCCGCGCGTCGGCCAGATGCTGCCGCCCGCGCTCGATCCGACCTATGTGCGCATGTATGGGGCGATCACCGACGAGCCCTTCCCGGTGCCGGCGGTGGACATCAGCCAGATCGATCCGCGCTTCCTGCGCCAGGAAGTGGCGTACAGCTCGCCCTACCAGCCGGGCACGGTCGTGGTCGATCCCAATGAGCGCTTCGCCTATCTCATCATGGCCAATGGCCGGGCGCTGCGGTACGGGGTCGGCGTCGGGCGGCAGGAAGGCTTCAATTTCCGCGGCGAGGGCGTCGTCGCCCGCAAGGCCGAATGGCCGCGCTGGACGCCCACCCCGGACATGATCGCGCGCGAGCCGGAGCGTTACGGCCCCTATGCCGGCGGCCTGCCGGGCGGCCCGGACAACCCGCTGGGACCGCGCGCGCTCTACCTCTACAAGAATGGGCGCGACACCTATTACCGCCTGCACGGCACGACGGAGCCGCTGACCATCGGCACCATGGTCTCCTCCGGCTGCATCCGCTTCATCAACCAGGACATCATCGACCTCTACCGCCGCGTGCCCACCGGCACGCGCGTGGTGGTGCTGCCGGCGCGCCCCGGGGCGATGAGCTGAGGGCGAGGCTGCTGGTCGGCCTCTGCGTCCTTCGAGGCGCGCCGATGGCGCGCGCCTCAGGATGACGGGCGACAGTGGCGGGCCCAAACCATTCCAGCCATCGTCATGCCGAGGCGCCGGCGCAAGCCGGCTTCGAAGCACGCAGGCGATCAGCCCAGCCGCAGTTCGAAGGGCTCGTTCTCCATCGCCTCGGCGCCGCGGCCGATGGCCTTGATCGCGGCGGTCATGCGGCCCTGCCGGCCGAGCGCGGCATCCGCCAGCGAGACGAGCAGCAGGTTGGGCGTGGCGATGCGTGAGGCGGCGCGCAATTCCCGAGCGATGTCCGCCTCGTCGCGCCGGGGCGAGAGCGCGCAGGCGGCGATATAGGCCGAGGCGGTGGACCGGCTGATGCCGGCGAAGCAGTGCACCACCAGCGGGGCCCGGCGCGGCCAGCGCTCGACGAAGCCGAGGATCGCCTCGACATGTTCTTCCGCCGGGTGGATCAGCCCCTCCTGCGGGGCGAGGATGTCGTTGAAGCCGACGAAGAGATGGTTGTCGGCCAGCACGCTCGGCGGCAGCGTCACCGGCGTCGCGACGTTGATGACGCTCAGCACATGCTCGGCGCGGGTGCGCTCCACGGTCTCGGCAAGGCGCGAGAGCGGGCAGACATGGATCATGACGGGCTCCGAAGATCAGCGGCGGCGGGCGGGAAGGGCAACGGGCGGGCAGGGTAAGCCGGCGCCGGCCTCGGCTTCCAGCTCCTCGAAGCGGGCGAGGAAGCGCGCGCTGGCCTCCCCGGCGCTCCAGGGCGTGAGGTAATCGCGCTCCAGTTCCGGGTCGAGCGGGCAGGGCGCGCCGAAGAATTTGCGGGCCTCGCTCACTTCGAAGCCGGCGAGACGGGTGGCTTCGAGAAAGGCGCTGGCGCGGTCGGCGTCCTTCACCACCTTGACCAGCGCCGCGGGCCAGTGCGGCGGCAGGCCGAAGCGCAGGCTCACCGCCGCGAGCAGGCGCGCCTCGATCTCCTTGTAGTTGCCGCCCAGCAT
>JAEZMI010000260.1 GCA_023414975.1 Pseudomonadota bacterium
GCGCATGAAGGAAGCCGAGCCGTGCCGTGATCTGCTCGGTCGTGCCCTTGGCGATGAGTCGGACGAAAGCGGCGGCGGGCAGTTTGTCGCCGAAGCCGGGTAACATCAGCCCATGCGCGGTCTCGCCGATGGCGAAGCCACAATCATTGAGGGAGAGCACGCTGACCCCGAGCCCTTCGCGCTCCAGCGCCGCCTTCAGCGTGCGTGTGTGCCAGTCGGCATCCTCTGTGAAGATCACGACCCGGTCGCTGCGCGGCGTGCTCATGCGAAGGAGCGGTCCAGCACCGCCTCGTCATAGGCGCCGTGGCTGAAGCTGCGGCCGGTCTCCAACGCGGTGACGGTAACGCGCGCGGGACTGAACAGCATCGGGTCCATGGCGTAGAAATCCCCGTTATAGGCGGCGAATATCTCGCTGAACGGGCGCCCGTAATCGCGCGATGTGGAACTGGGCAGGCCTTGGGCCAGCGCCGCAGCCTCCTCTTCCGGCCCGCCGACGAAGAGGTGAACGTCGCCTCCATAAAGCGTCGCGTCATTGGTACGCCCCATCGCGGCGATGAAGTCCGGCGCCGGCGGCGGCAGCGGCGCGCTCGCCAGTCCGTCGATGATCCTGTCCAGCGGAAAGTGCAGCGCGTGCGCCTTGTGCAGCGCCACTTCCATGACACGCGCCACGATCTGCACCGTGCCCGCAAGGCTGCGCGTCGGGGTAAGAATGAGGGTGAGCCGGTCAGGCGGCACGCCGCAATCGAGGGCGATGCGCTGGATCAGCGGCTCCGGCGGAAACTGGTCGACTTCCAGCACCAGTGTGGCGCTGGCGGCGCTGTCGCGGTAGCCAAGCTCCTCGAAGAGCTTCTCTTTGGCGTGGAGGGCCCGGCCGGGGCCCGAGCCCAGGGCGAAGAAGTCACCCTCGGCGAGGCTCCACCCGGCATATTGGCTGGCGAGGCAGCCCATGACGGGATCCACCGATCGGACGCTGACCAGCGAGCTCCAGCGGCTGAAGCGCGGCGCCGGTACGATCTCGACGCTGCCGAGGCCGCCGAGGCAGATTTCGGCAATCAGGCGTCCAGCCTCGATGCCGCCGCGGGCGGCGATGCCGGCATCCACGATGCGCGCGCCCCGCGCGCTGTGAGCGACGTCGAGGCGCAGTATGTCCGCGCGGGTGACGAGCGATTCCACCAGCGGTGCAGACAGGGCGGAGACGCTCGGGCGCGCGGGGCGGGAAGGGGTATCCATCAGAATTTCACTCCGCAGCGTGGCGGCTGGCTGCGTTCAGCCCATGCCAGAGTTGATCGCGGCGCTCGGCAAGCATGGCGCGGGCGTCCGAAAGGGTGGGACCGGCGGCGAAGACGGTGCAGACCGGCGCGCCGGTTGGAATCCGGATGCCGGCGGCCGGCCGATCGGCCGTCCAGTCGGGAAGAGGTTCGGCCCCGATAACCACGGGCCGGTCGGCGTAGAGAATGGCGGCGCCCTGTGCACCGCCAAAGGTATCGGAGGTTGTCAGCGGCAGGTCCGGCAGATCGCCGGCACAGGCCGCCCGGTGCAGGCGCAGCAGCGGCGGCAGCGGCGCGCGGTCGAACAGGTCGAGCGTCGCGCCCGGACGCGGATTGATCTCGATAAGCCACCAGCGTTCGCTGTCGACAATAAGATCGGCGCTCGCCATGCCGACGAGGCCGGTCGCGCCGGTGATCGCGTCGAGCGCGTGGCCGATCTCAGCCTCCAGAGCGGGATCGAGGCGAAGGGGGCCGGCGGCGCCGCCGAACCGGAAGGGCATGTCCGGCGTCGGGGCGCACCACTGCTCGGAAAAGCCGACCAGCCGGGCGTTGCGGCCATTTCCGAAAAAGAGGGCGGAGACCGCGCGGCCTGGGACGAACTCCTGCAGGTAGCGTTCCCCTCCGCTCACGGTCTCGGCGAAGCGCACATGGCTCCCGCCCGACGCGCCTGCCCGTTTGGCCACCGCACGAATCCCTGCGGGTGCGGCCCGCGCAAACAGCCGCGGATGGGGCACGCGCAGATCCGTGAGCAACTCCGCAAAGGCGCTCGGCGACTTTAGCCAAGTCAGTGTGCGCCGCGCGTTGCCCAGCAGTGCCCAGCGGGCCGACATTGTCTCCACCAGCCCCGGCTGGTCTTCCAGTCCGCTGCCGAGCACGATCGGCACGCTGTTGGGCAAATGAGCCGCGAGACTGGAAGCCACGTTGTCCGGGTCGAGGCTCAGCCCGCCGCCGTCGCGCAGCCGCACGAAGCGTTGCGCGAGCGCCAACGTATCCTCGTCCCCGAAGAGGTCGAAAACGATCGGGCGCAGCCCCGCCCGCTGCGCTGCGGCCGCAAGCGCCCGTCCACTAACCGCGACGACAGCAATATCGGGGCCCGCTTCAGGCGGCGAGGGAGCGTGCGAGCGCAAAGGCGTCCTCGAAACCGACGGTGAGGGGGATGTCCGTGTCCTTCATCCGCTTCAGCAATTCATGCTGTACGCGGTACTTCAGGTGACCGATGGTGAGCGCGCCGATGCCGAGCGCACCATCGGCCAGCACTTTACCGTCGGCATGGGCGTCAATCCCGGCGATGCCCGCCGGCGGCACGGCGTTCACATCCGCGGCCGCGATGAGGCTGCGGGCGCCGGCGAGGGCTTCCGCCGAGAGGATTTCCACGCCGGCCCGGCCGCAGGCGAGAACGACCTGCGCCTCCGGCACCAGCGCGCGCTTCTCGTCCTCACTGGCGGCGCTGGCGGCCGCGATGTCGACATCGAACCGGCGCTTGAAGTCCCGCGCCTTCACCGCCACCGCCTCGATATCGCGATGGCTGATGAAGGTGACGTGCGCGCCGGCCTGCGCGGCGATGACGCCGGCGATGCCGCCCACGACGCCGGTCGCGCCATAAACCTGCACCTTCAGCCCTTTGATGCCTTCGGGGTGTGTCGGGCGCAGCTTGCGCTCGACCTCCGCCACCATGGCGGCGGCGGTGGTGAAGGAGCCGGCGGGATCGACGAATATGGAGATTTCAAAGGGCGGGAAGAGCACGCTCTTCGCCTTGGCCGCCATGTCGAGGGCGAGGCTCGCATCCTTGCCGCCGATGAACAGGCCGGTGCGCGGGGCGGCCTGCGGGGCGCGCGAGAACATCATGTCCTGCGTGAGGTCGCCCATCTCATCCAGGGTAACGCCGGAATAGGGCAGAATGGTCGTATAGCCGGCATCGACGGCCATGTTCACGTCGAAGGGCGACACGTGGCGCAGGGGGGAGACGATGTGAAGAATCGGGGCGATGTCCGCCATTGGGGTCGATCCATGGGCAAGAAGGGGCCTCGCGGCCTCGGATGATCGGGGAAGGAGCGACGCGGGCTTTACGCCAAAGCCGTCGCTAGCGCTGCTCGACGCAGGCAAGCCATTCGATCCGTGCGCCGGCGTTGCTGCCGCGTACACAGTCGAAAGCCAGAGCGGACCGGTCGCCGAAAAGCGCGCGGGCCTCGCTGATCACCTGATCCGCCTCGTCCGGGCTGCCGAGAATGGCAAAACCGGTGGGGCCCCAGGAACTTTGGCCGAGGCCGCGCAGACCGCGCGTCTCCAGCCAGTCCATCACCTCGGCGACGGCCATACTTGTATAACGGCCACCTTGGGCATCCGCATAGTGGTCGCCGAGAAGTCGCTGCATTTCGCCGATCGCGGCGGCGAAGTAATCCACATCTGCTTCGGCCAGGGCCGGGAGCGCCACCATTACCGCGAGCCGCGCCATGTGGCTCGCCAGCGTGTCCGCGAAGGGGGGGAGGTTGTCCATCGCCGACACTTCGGCGGTACCGCTAAGCCCCTCATGCGCCTGGTCATATACCAGCAGAATGCGCCAAGCCTCGGGCAAGGGAAGTCGCGAGAGGATGGGCGGTGGCGTTTCCGAGCCGCGCTTCTTGCCGCCGTCGAGGATCACCCCGCCTTCGGTGAAGGCGCCGATGCCGATCGCCGAGCGGGCCCCGCGACCCAGCGCCGCGCCGATCTCCCGTGGAGAGAGCGTCAGGCCGTTCAGCAGGCAGAGCCCGGTCGCCACGGCCAGGCCGAGCTGCGTGCCCGAGCCAAGGCCCGAATGCGGCGGCAGGGCCGATTCCACCGTGATTTCAACGGCCTTGTCGATGTGGAAGTGCTGCGCCGCCCGCTCCGCCGCGGCAACGGCGCGCCCCGCATCAGGGCCGGTGGCGGTAAGAGCGGCGCTTTTGCGCATCCGCACGATGGTCGAGGGGCGGTCGAGCGTTATGCCAAGACTGCCGAACTGGCGGCCGAGCGTGCCGGCGAGGTCGAGGAAGCCGAGATGCAGGCGTCCGGGCGCGGTGATGCGCACCACGTTCGAGCCGTCCTCCTGGCGTGCCGTCGGCGATTGTCGGGTCGTCTTGTTCACCGGCGTTTCCTCGTGCTGCATCGTAAGGCCCCCGGGGCACGCAGGACAAGCGTCCCTGTCACGCTGATGAACGTCGCGCGGGAGGATTTGCTGCCGGTCCGGCGACAATTGTCCGCGAGTTGGGGTTTGCCGACGCCCCTGATCGCGTGCTACCGAATCGTCAAAAGCGGCCCGCGACAGAACGGGCGCGCCTGCCAGAGGGACGCCGGTGCATGGCCGTTGATCCTAAAAATGTCTTTTCCTCCAAGGAGGTAGAGGATCGCCTCGCGATCGATCTGCCCCATTGGAAGCTGCAGGAAGGCTGGATCCGCCGTACCTATCGCACCTCCAGCTGGAAGGGGACGCTGATGGTGATCAACGCGGTTGGGCATCTGGCGGAGGCGGCTTGGCATCATCCGGATATCACGGCGTCCTATGCGTGGGTGGAGGTTCGGCTGATGTCGCATGACGTCAAGGGCATCACCGAGCGCGACTTCCAACTCGCCAAGAAGATCGAGGAGGTCGTCGCCTGGCAGCCCGCCCTCGAGCCCGGCAGCGCGCTGGAAGGCACGCCGCGCGGCGACCTGCGCTTCGCCTACATCAAATACGATTGATTTTTCAGGTAGTTATCCATGGCCGAGGTGCAGACGATCGAGAATGTGGCCTGCGGCTTCTGCGGGCTCGGCTGTGACGATCTCACGGTCGAGGTGGAGGGCCGCGCCATCCGCGCCAAGGCTCCCGTCTGCCCCGAGGCGGCCCGCCTTCTGCGGCGTCTGGATACCGTCGACCCGGTGGCCAGTGTGGCCAGTGAGGTGAACAGTCAGGCCGATGTGTACAAGGAGGCGCATCGCATCCTCGCCGGGGCGACCGCGCCGGTGATCGCCGGCTTCGGCACCGACATGGCGGGGGCGGGGGCGCTGGTCGATCTCGCCATCCGGTTCGGCGGGGTGCTCGACCATCACGCCTCGCAGGGCCTGTTCCGCAATTACGCCGCCGCCCAGCGCACCGGCTGGCTCTCGACCACGCTGGCCGAGGTCCGCAACCATTGCGACCTGCTGCTGGTGATCGGCGACGACCCGACCGCCAGCTGGAGCCGGCTGTTCGAGAAGCTCTACCCCGCGACTCCGCTCTTCGCGACCGGCCAGCGGCGGGTGGTGTTTCTCGGCGGTGCCCCGTCGGAGAAGGCCCGCCGGCAACTCGACCGTGTCACCGTTTCGCAGCTTGCCGGCCGCCCGGTCGAGGTGCTGGAGGCGCTCGCCCGCTTTGTCGCCGGAGGCACCCCGCCCCAGGCCGAGATCGGCGGCGTGCCGGCCGGCGAGGTCGCGGCGCTGGCGCAGGCGCTGCGTGAATCGACCTATGCGGTCGTGACCTGGAACGCGGCGGGGCTGGAGGATGGCGACCTCGTGGCCGAGCGAGCGACGGCGCTTGTCGACGCGCTGAACGTCACGACCCGCGCCGGGGTCTTTCCCCTGGGGGGCATGGACAACATCGCCGGCGTGAACCAGCTTCTGCTGTGGCGCCTTGGCTACCCGCTGCGCACGGCGCTGCGCGGCCAGGAAAGCCACCATGACGGCGCGCTCTACGCGACGGATGCGGCGCTGAGGGATGCGGATGTGCTGGTGTGGGTCAGCGCCTTCCGGCCCGAGCCGCCGCCCGCCTTTTCCGGCAAGGTGATCGCCCTTGCGCATCCCGATACGGTTTTCCAGACTGAGCCTGATGTTTTCATCCCTGTGGGCACGCCCGGCGTCGACCATGCCGGCATCGTGTTCCGCATGGATTCCATCGTAAGCCTGCCGCTCGGCGCCTTGCGCGTCGCGACGCTTCCCAGCGTTGCCGAGGCTGTGCGTCGCCTGGCGGAGGGGTAGATGAGACTGCGGCTGAAGGGCGGGCGTGTGCTCGACCCGGCCAATGGCGAGAACGGCGTCGCCACCAACACGCGCCGAGACATCGAGATCGAGGACGGCCGCATCGTTGCCGCCACCGATCATAAGGCGGATGCCGAATACGACCTCGGCGGCGACATCGTGCTCGCCGGCGGCATCGATCTGCACAGCCACATCGCCGGCGGCAAGATGAACCTCGCCCGCCTGCTGATGCAGGAGGACCGCCGGGCCTTCCCGGAGATGCCCGGCAATTTCTGCGGCTGCGGCGGCGGACGTGCCGCGCCGACCGCCCATGCCACCGGCTGCCGCTACGCGGAGCTGGGCTATACCACGGTGTTCGAGCCGGCCATGGTGGGTGCCAATGCGCGCGGCGCGCACCTGGAAATGGCGGATATCCCCAATCTCGACACCGGCGCCTATCTGGTGCTCGGCAACGACGATTTCTTCCTGCGTCTGCTCGCGGCCGGCGCGCACCAGGAAACCGTCAATGCCTATGTTGGCTGGATGATCGAGGCGACGCAGGCCTTCGCCATCAAGATCGTCAATCCCGGCGGAATCAATGCCTTCAAGTTCAACGCCCGCCGGATGGAGCTGGACGAGGCCAACCCCCATTACGGCGTCACCCCCCGCCAGGTGCTGACGACGCTGATCCGCGCCGTGACCGAACTCGGCCTGCCGCACCCCATCCACCTGCATGGCTGCAATCTCGGCGTGCCCGGCAATGACGAGACGACGCTCGCCACCATTCGCGCGGCGGAAGGGCGGCGCCTGCATCTGACCCATCTCCAGTTCCATTCCTACGGCACCGAGGGAGACCGGCGCTTCTCCTCCTCGGCGGCGCGCATCGCCGAACTCGTCAATGCCAATCCGAACATCTCGGTCGATGTCGGGCAGGTGATGTTCGGCCAGACCGTAACCGCTTCCGCCGACTACATGTCGCAGTACCGCAACCGCGGCTTCGCTTCGCCGAACAAGTCCATCGGCATGGATATCGAGCTGGACGCGGCCTGCGGCGTGGTTCCCTTCGAGTATCGCGACCGCAACTTCGTCAACGCGCTGCAATGGGCGATCGGGCTGGAGCTGTTCCTGCTGGTGGAGGACCCCTGGCGGATCTTCCTCACCACCGATCACCCCAATGGCGGGCCCTTCACAACCTACCCGCACCTCATCCGCCTGCTGATGGACCGCGATTTCCGCAACGCCCAGCTCGCGACGCTGAACAAGGCGGCGCAGAAGCACACGGTGCTCGGGCAGATCACGCGGGAATATTCGCTGGAGGAGATCGCCATCCTCACCCGCGCGGCCCCCGCGCGCATTCTCGGCCTTGCCGACAAGGGCCATCTCGGCCCCGGCGCGGTGGCCGATATCGCCGTGCACCGCGAGGACGGCGACCGCGAGGCGATGTTCTCGACCACGCGCATGGTGTTCAAGAACGGCCAGCTGATCGTGAAGGACGGCGTGGTGGTGGCGCTGGCGCAGGGCACCACCCATGTCGCCCGGCCCGATTTCGACCGCGCCATCGAGACGGACATGCAGCGCTGGTTCGACGAGGCGGTCGGGCTCAAGGCGCAGCATTTCCGCATCAGCGACGGCGAGCTGCGCGGCGGCGCCGGCCCGACCATCCTCACCTGCACGCGGGGGGAGGGGTGATGGCTCTCGATCGGATGTTCGCGGCGTCGCCCTTCGGCACCTCTTCCCGGTGGGGATCGGCGACAGAGTCTCTCCTGGGCCCCGGATCATCGCGGCACGCTGTGCCGCTCGTCCGGGGAACGGGTCTCGGCATCGCCGCCACGTTTCCCGGCCCAGCGACGCCGCAGGCGGAGCGCCGAGCCGGGATCCAGGGAAAGAACCGCCGCAGGCGTCCCTATCTCCTAATGGTCGAGCGCATGGTCAGTCGTCAGGACTGGGCTTGGCCCGGCCATCCACGCCTTTCTCCGGTGCGCCTTGCGGTGGCCACGTCGTGGATCCCCGGGCCAAGCCCGGGGATGACGGTGCTTGGGCGGCACTTGGGCGCCTTCTCCTTCACCTCTCCCCGGTGGGGAGAGGGAGCTTCTCGCGCGGGCGTGGACCGTCCGCTTGCACCGATAGGTTCGGCGACAGAGTCTCTCCTGGGCCCCGGATCATCGCGGCACGCTGTGCCGCTCGTCCGGGGAACGGGTCTCGGCATCGACGCCACGTTTCCCGGCCCAGCGACGCCGCAGGCGGAGCGCCGAGCCGGGATCCAGGGAAAGAACCGCCGCAGGCGTCCGCACCTCCCGACCACGCGGGAGGGCGCGCGATGATCCTCAACGGCGTCGAGATCCGCGACAATTTCGCGGAAGCTTTCCCGATGGTCGGCACGCGGCTGATCGTCACCGCCGACACGCCGGACTGGGCGCTGACCGCCGGGCGCGTCACCACGGGTTTCGCCACCTCCGTCATCGGCTGCGGCTGCGAGGCGGGGATCGAGCGCGTGCTGGCGCCCGAGGAGACGCCGGACGGTCGGCCGGGCGTGGCGTTGCTGATCTTCGCGATGGACTTCAAGCAGCTCAAGACCGTGGTGCCGCTGCGGCTCGGCCAGTGCGTGCTGACCTGCCCGACCACCGCCTGCTATGCCGGCATCGAGACCGGCAAGCGCGTGCCACTGGCGAAGACCATCCGCTATTTCGGCGACGGGCACCAGATTTCCAAGAAGCTCGCCGGCAAGCGCTTCTGGCGCGTGCCGGTGATGGAGGGCGAGTTCGTCTGCGACGAGGACACGGGCTCCGTGGAAGGCGTCGGCGGCGGCAACTTCCTCATCCTCGCCCGCTCGCGCGGGCAGGCGCTCCATGCCGCCGAGCAGGCGGTGGCGGCGATGGGGAAGGTGGCGGGCGTGGTGCTGCCCTTCCCCGGCGGGGTGGTGCGCTCCGGCTCCAAGGTCGGCTCGAAATATAAGGGCCTGTTCGCTTCCACCAACGATGCCTATTGCCCGACGCTGCGCGGCGCCGTGCCGAGCCAGCTCTCCCCCGAGGTGGGATCGGTGATGGAAATCGTCATCGACGGGGTGAGCTTCGAGGCGGTGGCGGAGGCGACGCGCGTCGGCATCGAGGCGGTCTGCGCGGTCGGCGCCGAGGGCGGCGTGCTGGCGGTCGATGCCGGCAATTACGGCGGCAATCTCGGCCCGTTCCACTTCAAGCTGCGCGAGATCATGGGCGCGGCGGGCACCGCGGGAGGCGCGGCATGAACGGCGTGTCGTTGAAGCCGCGCGCGGCGTTCGAAGCGCGGGCGGACCTTTCCGGCCTCACGCCCGCGGTGGCCTGCGCGCTGGCCCTGCGCGAGCTGGAGCACCGGCCGATCCCCTATGGCGGAAGGTCCGTGCCGATGGGCGAGCTGTTCTTCATCGAGGGCGCGCCGGACGGCGTGCTGCTGATCGAGATCGGCGATGAGCGGCTCGACGGCGTCGGCGCCGGCATGAGCGGCGGCGAGGTCATCGTCGATGGCCGCGTCGGCGCCTGGGCGGGGTTTGGCATGAGCGGCGGGATCATCCGCATCTCCGGCGAGGCCGGGGACTTCCTCGGGGCGGAAATGGCGGGCGGGCGGATCGAACTCGCCGGCAATGCCGGGGCCGATGCCGGCGGCGCCTCCTCCGGCTCGCGGCGCGGCATGTCGGACGGCGTGCTGAAGATCGCCGGTTCGGCGGGAGCCCGCGCGGGCGCGCGCCAGCGGGGCGGGCTCCTGCTCATCGGCGGCGACGCGGGCGAGGGGCTGGCGACCGGCATGATCGCCGGCACGATCAGCGTCGCCGGCACGATCGGCCCGCGCGCCGGGCGCGGCATGAAGCGCGGCACGCTGCTGACCCCGGCGCTGCCCGATCTTCCCGCCGGCTTCGTCGACACCGGCACGCACGACCTCGTCGCGCTACGCGTCCTCGCCCGCCGCGTGCCGGACCTCGCGGCCCCGCTGAAAGACGCCACCCACGCACGCCGCCTGATGGGCGACACGCTGATGGGCGGGCAGGGGGAAGTGCTGGTGGTGTGAGGGGGATCCCCCTCACAGCAGCGTCCCGTGCAGGATGACGAGGGCGACGGTGAAGTAGATCACCAGCCCGGTCACATCGACGAAGGTGGCGACGAAGGGGGCGGAGGCGCTGGCGGGGTCGAAGCCGAGGCGCCGCAGCAGGAAGGGCAGCATCGAGCCGATCAGCGAGCCGAAGGTGACGATCGCCACCAGCGCCGCGCCGACCGTGAGGGCGACCAGCTCCCAGTGCGCGCCGTAGTCGTGAAAGCCCGCGAGCTGCCAGACGGCGATGCGCGTCATGCCGAGGCTGGCGAGGATGGCCCCGAGCACGAGGCCCGAGGGCAGCTCGCGCAGCGCGACGCGCCACCAGTCCTTCACCTTGATCTCCCCCAGCGCCAGCGCGCGGATGATGAGCGAGGTCGCCTGCGAGCCGGAATTGCCGCCCGAGCTCATGATGAGCGGGATGAACAGCGTCAGCACGATGGCCCGCTCCAGCTCGTCCTCGAAATGCTGCATGGCGTTGGCGGTCAGCATCTCGCCGAGGAACAGGATGGAGAGCCAGCCGGCCCGCTTCTTCAGCATGGCGAGGAAGCCCATCTCCATATAGGGCTCGTCCAGCGCCTCCATGCCGCCGAACTTCTGCACGTCCTCGGTGCTCTCCGCGATGATGGCGTCGATCATGTCGTCGACCGTGACGATGCCGAGCACATGGCCGTGCGCGTCCACCACCGGCACGGCGAGCAGGTCGTATTTCGAGATGAGCTTGGCCACTTCCTCGCGGTCCATCAGCGGGTCGGCGGTGATGGGGTCGTGGCGCGGCGCGACGGCGAGGATGGGATCGTCCGGCGCGCCGGTGATGAGGCGGCGCAGCGTCACCGCCTTCAGCAGGGCGTGGCTGTCCGGGTCGAGCACATAGATGGCGTAGATGGTCTCCCGCGTGCGCTCGGTCTCGCGCAGATGCGCCAGGGTGCGTCCCACCGTCCAGTCGGCCGGCACGGTGACGAATTCGGTGGTCATCAGCCCGCCGGCGCTGTCTTCGGCATAGGCCAGCAGGTGATTCAGCTCGGCCTGCGTCTGCGCCGGCAGATGGCGGAACAGGTGCGAGCGCGCCGGCTCCTCCATCCAGCGGAAGAGGTCGGCGGCGCGGTCGGCGGACATGTCGGTGAGCAGCCGCACCGCTTCCTCGACCGGCAGGGCCTCGATGAGTGCGCCGGAGAGGTCGAAGTCGGGCAGGTCGAGGATCGCCACCTGCTGCTCGCGCGGCAGGTGCGCCAGCAGGGCCGAGGCGGTGTGCGGCTCTTCCCCATCCAGCGCCGCGGCGATGTCGGCGGGGTGTTCTTCGGCAAGCGCGGCCGCGCGGTCCGCCGCGAGGGCGGCGGCGTTCACGGACGCAACGTCGCGGCGAAGCTCGTCGCCGCCGGGTGCGGTGAAGCGGGTATCTTCCATTTTCGGCTCTCTTTCCGACGTCCGGTCACCGGAAGCGGACGCAGAGAGCCGTGCCCCTCAGGGCCGGGGTCGGCTCAGAGCGCCGGCCGCCGGTGGCCGGACAATCGACTGGGACTGTCGCTGGGCATGGGTAAGAGGTTCCGGTTGCGCCGCCGTGACGGGCGGCGCCGGGCAGATGGACCCGCCTGCGCGCGAAGTCAAGCGGCGGCGTGCCGCGCCCGGCCGATCGCCCCGGCGACGGCGGGGGCACTCATGACAGGAAGGCGGTATTTGGATATTGATGAACCGCGGGCGATCGGGGCATCCTGCGCCGGCACTTCCCGATCGCCTCGTTGCCGTGCCGGGCGGCGCCGCGCGGGGCGCGCGCTGGGGAATGCCGATGGGGACGGCGATGGGCGGGATTTCAACGGCGGGGCAGGTTCTGGCGGGGGTGATCGACGGCCCGCGCGTCGCCTGTCGCCGTCGGGCCGCGACGGCCGCCATCATGGGGCTCGTCGTGGCATGCGCCATCCTCGGTACCCCTTCGCCCGCTGCGGCCAGCAGCAACAGCCATTGCGCGGTCGCGGGCACGACGTCGCTCGTCTTCTGCAACAGCTCGGAAGTTGTGGCCTGGATGACGACGCCCGGCAGCGGATCGCTGACGGTGACGGATCTGACGACGGGATCCGTCTCCTATGTTTCGCCGACGACGCCCGGGACCTATGACCAGACGATCACCATTGGCGGCACCACGGCGATCGATCGCCCGGATTACAGCGCCCTCTACCTGCAGTCCGGCACGGATTCGAATAACGACACCATCGCGGTGACGGTCAATCTGGACGTGACGATCGGCGAGGCCGTGAGCCTCACATCGTTCGAGGGTTCCGGCGCGGTCTGGTTCCGCAACGACTATGGCGGGTCCATCGCGATCAACAACTCCGGTACCCTGTCCAGCTCCTGGTCGGGCTCTTACAGCCAGCAAGCCGCACTGACCTTGTGGACCGAGAAGGGCGCCGTCACCGTTGCCAATAGCGGTTCCGTCACCGCCACCAATGGCCGGGGCATCAACGCGAGCGGCAACGTCACTGGCGGCTCCGACGATCAGCCCGAAGCCGTCTCCGTCGTGAACAGCGCCGGCGGTGCGGTGACGGCCTATCTCTCCGGCATCGTGGCGAGCGCCTCGCACGGCGCGGCGGAGGTCGTCAACCGCGGCACGGTGAACGCCTTGCTGCTGCAGGGGCTCATGGCCTCGTCGTTCAGCGGCGATGCCGCCGTTGAAAGTTCCGGCACCGTCACCTCGGGCAATGCCGATGCCGTCTATGCCGGGACCTTTGCCGGCGCCGCGACTGTGCTCAACAGCGGCGCCGTCACCGCGGTCGGCGATCCCAGTCTCGACGCCGCGCATAGCGCCGTGGAGTTCATGGTTGGCATGAACGGCCTTCGGGCGACGGCCTTCGAAGCGGGCGATATCAGCCTCACCAATGCCGTTACGGGCGTGGTCATCGCGAACCGCGACGCGGGTATCCGCGCGGAGACGCCGGCCGGCGATGTACGGGTCGTCAATGCCGGTTCCGTCACCGGTGTGAACGGCATCGTCGTGGACAGCGGCTTCGCCACCGGTGCGACGGCCGCGTCGGTGACGACCATCGCGGGCGGGGCGACCGTGGCGAATTCAGGGACGGTTCGCGCGTCGCAGGTCGCCCTCCTGGTCGACGCCACGACGAACGGCGTGGTGAACACCGGCGCGTTGGTGACGACGGGCGCGGTGGCGGTTCAGACCGGCAACGGCAACTCGACGGTGGAGAACGCCGGCATCATCGCGGCGGGCTCCGCGGCCGGCACGGCCATCGCGTTCGGGGCGGGCAACAACCGCCTGGTGCTGGCCGACACGGCGACGCTCGTCGGCAATGTCACCAATGCCAGCAACGGCAACACGCTTGAACTGAATGGCAGCGCCTCCGGCACGTTCAATCTTGCCGCCGTGGCGTCGGACGGCCAGTTCCAGGGGTTTTCGAACCTCGTGAAGTCGGGCGCCGGCAGCTGGGCGCTCACCGGAAGCAGCGCGACCCTGACGGGTCCCATCACGGTGGCTCAGGGTCTTTTGTCGCTGGACGGCACGGTCGGCAGCTCCGTCTCCGTGCTGGCCGGCGCCACGCTAGGTGGTACGGGGACGATTGGCGGGCTTGTGGTGAATGGCGGGGGTACGGTGTCGCCGGGCTATTCGCCGGGCACGCTGACGGTGGCGGGTCCTGTCAGCTTCGC
>JAEZMI010000325.1 GCA_023414975.1 Pseudomonadota bacterium
GCACGATGCGCTTGCCTTCAACCACGGCGCGGTTCGCGGAGTGCTTCATCCGCACGCCCTGATCGCGCACCGACTGGGTCGGCTGGATGAAGGTGCGGCCGACATAGTGATTGCGGATGATGCCGAGCTCATAGGGCAGGCCCGAGGCCTGCGAGAAGCCGATGGCGGCCGGCACGCCGGAATCCGGCACGGGCACCACGAGATCGGCGTCGGCGGGGGCTTCCTGGGCAAGGTGCATGCCCATGTTCTTGCGCACCTGATAGACCGAGCGCCCGCCCACGACCGAATCCGGCCGGGCGAAATAGATGTACTCGAAGATGCAGGGGCGGGGCGTCACCGCGCCGAAGGGACGCAGCGTCTCGACCTTGTCGGAGGAGAAGACGATCACCTCGCCGGGATCGATGTCCCGCACGTGACGCGCACCGATTATGTCGAGAGCGCAGGTCTCGGAGGTGAGGATCGGGTGGCCGTCGAGCTCGCCGAGCACCAGCGGGCGGATGCCGAGCGGGTCGCGCGCGCCGACCAGCTTCTTGTTGGTGAGGCCGACAAAGGCGTAGGCGCCCTCGATGGCGCGCAGTGCGTCGACGAAGCGCTCGGTGAAGCGCGGGCGCTTGGAGCGGGCGACGAGGTGCAGCATCACCTCGGTGTCGGAGGTCGACTGGCAGATGGCGCCGTCACGCACGATCTGGCGGCGCAGCGTCAGGCCGTTGGTCAGGTTGCCGTTGTGGGCGATGGCGAAGCCGCCGCCGTCCAGCTCGGCGAAGAGCGGCTGCACGTTGCGCAGGATGGTCTCGCCGGTGGTGGAATAGCGGACATGGCCGACCGCGATATGGCCCGGCAGGCGCTTGATCGCCTCGCCGTCCGAGAAGGCGTCGGAGACGAGGCCGAGGCGCCGCTCGGAGTGAAAACGCTGGCCGTCGTAAGTGGTTATGCCCGCTGCTTCCTGCCCGCGATGCTGCAGCGCATGGAGGCCGAGGGCGGTGATGGCGGCCGCGTCGGGGTGCCCGTAAATGCCGACCACGCCGCACTCCTCGCGCAGCGTGTCACCGTAATCGTCGTAATAATCATTCGCTTCGACGGGTTTCGGCACCACGCCGCCAACGGCTAGTTCGGCCATGTGACCATTGCTCCGCTCTGCGCAGTTCAAGGCTGCGCCCGCTTCGACTCCGCGCAGTTCAAGGCTGCGCCCGCTTCCACTGCTCAAATGCAACGCACGTCGTCCGGGTCGCTGTGCCCCGAAGGCGCGGTCGAATTATGGCGCCGGAGGTGTCGTCGACGGGGCCGGGTTGAACGGCTCCGGCGGCGGCTCATTCGGCTCCGCGTCCTTCGAGCTGCGAATGTCGCGTATCAGGCTCTCGGGATCTTCCGGCAGTATGGAGATGAGCCAGTCACCCGCACTTTGCAAGACCAGCTTGGAACGCGCGTCGCGAATCCAGCCAGGCTGGCCCTGCTCGTTCTGGACCAGCCAGTTGAAGAACAGGAAGGCCACAACCATGATCAGGAAGCCGCGGGCGAGGCCGAACAGGAAGCCGAGCGTGCGGTCGAGCGCGCCGATGCGGCTGTCGAGCACGAGATCGGAGATGCGCACGGTGATGATGGAGACGATCAGCAGCGTCAGCAGGAACACGCCGCCGACGCTCGCCGCCATGGCGAAGGTGTCGTTGGTGATGTGCTGCTTCGCATAGGGCAGCACCAGAGGATACGCATAGAGCGTCACCCCCGCCGCGATCACCCAGGAGGCGATGGCGAAAACCTCGCGCACCAGTCCCCGCACCATGGCCAGGAGGCCGGAAATCACCATCACGGCGATGAGGATGATGTCGAGAAGCGTCAAGACGAGCGCACCGTGACCGAGCGGCTCCCGCAAGGGAGCGGCGAATCTCAAAGGCGTGGGACCCCGGCCGGGGCCGCGCGACGTATAGCGCGCCACGGGCGGGCCGTCATCCCTCTTCGCGGTCGCGCTCGCCCGTGGGCTGGGGACGGGCCCGGCGCGGGGCGCGGGCGGCGATGCCGGCGACGATATCGCCGAGCGAGGCTACCGTTTCCACCGCCATGCCGGCATCGGCGCTCTCGCGGGCGGATGAGCCCTTTGCCGGTTCGCGCTCCTTCTTGCCCTCGGGCGCAACGGCGCGATGGAACCCGAGCTTCGCCGCCTCCTTGAGCCGCGCGGGCGTGTGGGGAACCGGCCGCACGGCGCCGGTGAGGCTCACCTCGCCGAAATAGACGGCGTCCGCCGGCAGCACCGCGCCGGAGAGGGAGGAGACCAGCGCCGCCGCCACGGCGAGATCGGCGGCGGGCTCGGTGATGCGGAATCCGCCGGCGACGTTGAGATGGACGTCATGCGCGCCGAGCTTCACCCCGCAGCGGGCCTCCAGCACGGCGAGCACCATCGAGAGGCGGCTCGGATCCCAGCCGACCACGGCCCGGCGCGGCGTGCCGAGGCTGGTGGGCACGACCAGCGCCTGAATCTCCACCAGCACCGGGCGCGTGCCTTCCATGCCCGCATAGACGGCGGTGCCCGGCGCGCCGCGGTCGCGGTTCGACAGGAACAGTTCCGAAGGGTTGGCGACCTCGCGCAGGCCGAGGCCGGTCATCTCGAACACACCGATCTCGTCGGTCGGCCCGAAGCGGTTCTTCTGCGCCCGCAGGATGCGGAACTGGTGCGCGCCATCGCCCTCGAAGGAGAGTACCGCGTCGACCATGTGCTCCACCACGCGCGGCCCGGCGATCTGCCCGTCCTTGGTGACGTGGCCCACGAGGATGACGGCGGCGCCCATGCGCTTGGCGTAGCGGATGAGAATCTGCGCGGAGGAGCGGACCTGCGTGACCGTGCCCGGTGCCGATTCCACCGTGTCGGTCCACATGGTCTGGATCGAATCGATCACGACCAGCGCGGGTTTGCGCCCTTCCGAGAGGGTGGCGACGATGTCCTCCACATTGGTCTCGGCGGCGAGTTCGACCGCGGCGCCGGCAAGGCCCAGCCGCTCGGCCCGCAGGCGCACCTGCGCCACCGCCTCTTCGCCCGACACATAGATGATGCGGTGGCCGGCATTGGCCAAGGCGGCGGAGGCCTGGATGAGCAGTGTCGATTTGCCGATGCCGGGATCGCCGCCGATCAACAGCACGGAGCCCGGCACCAGCCCGCCGCCGGCCACGCGGTCCAGCTCACCGATGCCGACGGTGACGCGGGGCGCGTCTTCGGAGGTGCCGGACAGGCTCTCCAGCGCGATGAGGCGGCCCTTGCGGTTGGCGCGCTGCGCGGGCGGCACCGAACCGCCGGCCGCCTCCTCCTGAACGATGCTGTTCCAGGCGCCGCAGGAATCGCAGCGCCCCTGCCAGCGGCTGTGAACCGCCCCGCAGACCTGGCAGATGAACGAGGCCGCGCGCTTGGCCATGGGGTCTCCGGCGAATCGCTGGGTGTGCGTCCGTCATGCAGATGTCAGCGATGGAGAGCAAGTGAGACGGCGAGCGGGGGAGTGGCTTGCCGGGCCGATTGGCCCGCGGGTGGAGGGTAGGGGGAGCGCCCGCATCCCACCGCGTATGGTCCGGAATTTGCTACCTGGAATTCGTAACCTGTATTTCAGTACCTCTAAGCCCCTGAATATGGGATGGACGTGTCTGGGTAAGTAGCAACAGTTAATCGGCATGAACGAGGTCATCGCACGCCCCAACCACCGCTTCCTGATGTGGCTGCTTGTCCTCCTGCCGGCCACGTTCGGTATTGGCAGCCTGTTGCTGTGGTTCTGGCACCGTTCTTTCGTCTACAAGGTCGACGCCAACGGAATTTACCTATGGTCAGGCCGCTTTGTGGCGTGGAAAGACATCAAGGGTCTTCTCAGCCGGAAGAGCTATAGCCACGCGAACCACGCCGTTCTGCGCCTCGATGTGCTGCTGGATCACGGGCGCGCGGTCGTCCTGCCGGGCTGGCTGGAGAATGGCGAGCAGGTTGTCGAGGCGGTGCGCGCCCATGTGCGCCACGGCCTGCCGGCGGACACCCGGCTGAAGGCGCACTACGTCCAGCGCCGGTGATAGCGCCGCCCGAGCGAGGTGAGTATCTCGTAATCGATGGTGTATGAGTGGCGCGCGAGGTCATCGAGGCCGAGCCCGTCGCCGAGCAGCGTCGCCCACGCGCCCGGCTGGACCTCGTCTTCCGGCACATCGGTGACGTCCACGGCCAGCAGATCCATGGAAATCCGCCCGATCAGCGGGCAGCGCCGACCCGCGACCACCGCCTGCGCGCCGGCGCGTTCATCCGAGGCGCCGGCGAGGCGCGGAATGCCGTCCGCATAGCCGGCGGCGAGGATGGCGATGCGGCTCGGCCGGTGCGCGGTGTGCACCGCGCCATAGCCGACCGTCTCACCCTCGTGCACATGGCGAAGCTGCACGATGCGCAGATCGAGCCGCACGACGGGCCGCAACGGGGCGATGTCCCGGCGCGCGCGCCCGCCATAGACGACGATGCCGGGCCGCACCAGGTCGAAATGCAGCGCGGAATCGCCCATCGCCCCGGCGGAATTGGCGAGCGAGGCCGTCACCTCCGGGAACAGCGCCCGGACCGCGCGGAAATCCTCCAGCTGACGGGCGGTGAGCGCGTGGTCCGGTTCATCGGCACAGGCGAGGTGGCTCATCAGCAGGGCAATGGGAAAGCCGAGCTCGTCGCGCCCCTCCGCGAGGCCGATCGCCTCGGTCGGGGAGAGACCCAGCCGGTTCATGCCGGTGTCGACATGGATGGCCGCCGGCAGCGGCGCCTCGAGGGTGGCGCAGAAGGCCTGCCACAGCGCGATCTCCGGCAGGCTGCCGAGCACCGGGATGAGCCGGGATTCCCGATAGGCGGGCTCCGCCCCGGCAAACAGGCCGTTAAGCACGAAGATATCCGCGTCGGGCAACACGGCGCGCAACGTGTGAGCCTCGCTCAGCAGGGCGACGAAGAAGCGCCGCGCGCCCGCCTGCCAGAGCGCCGTTGCCGCCGGCACCAGCCCCGTGCCGTAGCCGTCTCCCTTCACCACCGCGGCGACCTCGGCCGGCGCGACGCGGCGCGCGATCTCGGCATAGTTGGCGCGCAGCGCCGCGAGATCGATGGTGAGCAGACCGCCGGCTTCGGCGAGAGGGATGCGGCTCGGGGTCACGGCTGAGACTCGAGGGGCGGGTGGGCGTTCAGTGTTCGGGCAGCCGGTCGCTATGCGCCAGATTCGAGAACCGGGTGAATTGCGGCTCGAACGACACCTTCACCGTGCCTGTCGGACCGTGACGCTGCTTGCCGATGATGATTTCAGCGATGCCCAGCGCGGCCTTCATCTCCTGGTCCCACTTGAACCATTCCTCGGTGCCTTCCTTGGGCTCGCGGCTCTTGAGGTAGTACTCCTCGCGGAACACGAACATGACCACGTCGGCGTCTTGCTCGATGGAGCCGGATTCGCGCAGGTCCGAGAGCTGCGGGCGCTTGTCGTCGCGCGATTCCACCTGACGCGACAGCTGGGACAGCGCCATGATCGGCACGCCGAGCTCCTTGGCCAGCGCCTTGAGGCCTGTGGTGATCTCGGTGATTTCCTGCACGCGCCCCTGCGACGAGCTTTTGGACGAGCCGGTGAGGAGCTGGAGATAGTCCACCACCATGAAATCGAGGCCGCGCTGGCGCTTCAGCCGGCGGGCGCGGGCGCGTAGCTGCGCGATGGAGATGCCGCCCGTGTCGTCGATATAGAGCGGGATGGTCTGCATCATCTGCGCGCAGCTCGCGAGCTTGTCGAACTCGTGCTCGGTGATGTCGCCGCGGCGGATCTTGTAGGAGGCGATCTCGGCCTGTTCGGCGAGAATACGGGTGGCGAGCTGCTCGGCCGACATTTCCAGCGAGAAGAAGCCGACCACGCCGCCGTCCAGCGCGCGGATCGAGCCATCGGGCAGGGTTTCCGACCGGTAGGCGGCGGCGACGTTGAAGGCGATGTTGGTGGCGAGCGAGGTCTTTCCCATGGCCGGGCGGCCGGCGAGGATGATGAGGTCGGAGGGTTGCAGGCCGCCCATCATCTGGTCGAGATCGTCGAGGCCGGAGGCCGTGCCGGACAGATGGCCCTCGCGCTGGAAGGCGCGGCTCGCCATGTCCACCGCTTCCTTCAGCGCGTCGTTGAAGCGCAGGAAGCCGCCATCGTAACGGCCGGTCTCGGCGAGTTCGTACAGGCGCTTTTCCGCGTCCTCGATCTGCTCCTGCGGTGTCGCGTCGATCGGCGCGTCATAGGCCTCGTTGACGATCTCCTCGCCGATGGCGATGAGGTCGCGCCGCACCGACAGGTCGTAGATGGTGCGCCCGTAATCCTCGGCGTTGATGATGGTGGTGGCTTCCGCCGCCAGCCGGGCGAGATAATGCGGGGCGCTCATGCCGCCGACGTCGAAATCGGCCGGAAGGAAGGTCTTGAGCGTGACGGGCGTCGCGACCTTGCCGGCGCGGATCAGCGCGGCGGCGGTCTCGTAGATGGTGACGTGCAGCGGCTCGAAGAAATGGCGCGGCTCCAGGAAGTCCGAGACGCGGTAGAAGGCTTCGTTATTGACCAGGATCGCGCCCAGCAGCGCCTGCTCGGCCTCGATGTTGTGAGGCGCGGTGCGGTAGGTGCTGTCGGGCACCGCCGGAGGGCGGGCGGGAGAGTCGAGCATGGCGTATCCGGGTGGGACGTTGCGTCAGTCGGCCCACGCTACCCCATCCCTGCCGGCTGATGCAGTCCCCCGCGCCACAAAGCAAAATATGCTTTCTGTGCATCGACGTGGGCTTGCCATTGAGTCCTCTGCCATTTCCGCTGTTCCGGCGCGGGCCGTGGACAAGTGTGTGGATAGCGGGCGCAACTGCCGGCGCCCGCTTTACGCGATTCACTCGCCGGCCAGGCGCAGGCCGGGACGGTGGCGGGTCTCCATGCGGGCGAGCGCGGCTTCGGCCTCGGCGATGTAGCCGCGCGTCATCGGCACGACGCCCTCGCGCTTGGCGAGCTGGATCTGGAAGATCATCATGCCCTGGTGGCGGAAGGCCATCTCCGAGGAGGCGAGGTAGAACTCGAACATGCGCACGAAGCGCGCGTCGTAGAGCCGCTCCACCTCCTCGCGATGGGCGAGGAAGCGCTCGCGCCAGGCCTTCAGCGTCTCGGCATAATGCAGGCGCAGGATCTCGATGTCCGTGACATAGAGCCCGGCCCGCTCGATCGCCGGGAGCACTTCCGACAGGGCGGGGATATAGCCGCCGGGGAAGATGTATTTGGCGATCCAGGGATTGGTGATGCCGGGCCCCTCGGAGCGGCCGATGGCGTGGATGAGCGCCACGCCGTCGTCCTTCAGCAGGCTGGCCACCTTGCCGAAATACTCGTCGTAATGGCCGACGCCGACATGCTCGAACATGCCGACCGAGACGATGCGGTCGAACGGACCGGGCGTGTCGCGGTAGTCCTGCAGGCGGAACTCGGCGCGCCCGGCGAGGCCGCGCTCCACCGCGCGCCCGCGCGCCACGGCGAGCTGCTCCTGCGAGAGCGTGACGCCGGTGACGCGGGCGCCGGCGTTCTCCGCCAGATAAAGCCCCATGCCGCCCCAGCCGCAGCCGATGTCCAGCGTGGCGAGATCCGGCCGGTCGAACAGCAGCTTGGCTGCGATATGGCGCTTCTTGGCGAGCTGGGCGTCGTCCAGCGACTGGTCCGGCCGCTCGAAATAGGCGCAGGAATATTGCCGGTCGGCGTCGAGGAAGAGGGAGTAGAGCCGGGCGTCGAGATCGTAATGATGCGCGACATTCTTCTGCGAACGTTCGCGCGGGTTGAACTGCGCGAGGCGGCGGAACAGGAAGCGCAGCTTCATCAGGAGTTTCGCGCTCGCGCTGGGCACCTGGAGACCCACCTGCGCCATGAGAAGGGCAAGGACCTCGGCGAGATCGCCCTCCTCGACGACGACACCGCCCTCCATATAGGCCTCGCCGAGCTTCAGCTCGGGATCAAGGCAGACCTGGCGCTGCCACTCGGCGGAGGTGAAGCGGATGGCGAGGGCGGGGCCGGTGCCGTCGCCGAAGGTGGCGCGGCGGCCGGAAGCGAAAGTGACGGCGAGAGTACCGCGCCGGACGACGCGGGGAATGACCTGCAGAAGCACCCGTTCCATGGTCTACTCCGACCACAGGCAGTCTTTCGGCGGCCAGCCGGTTAAGCCAGTCTCCGGATGGAAACTGCCTGCCCATTCGTTGGGCTTATCTAATTGATGGACATCATTGCATCACACCAAACCGATAACCGCAACACGCGGTGTTTGCTCGCCTAATAAAAAAGCCCGGCCGCAGGGCGGCCGGGCTACGTCTTTCGACGTATTCCCTTAGGGAATACTTCAGGCCTGCTCGTCTTCGGCCGGGGCTTCGGTCTCGGCCGGCGCCTCGTCGGCGTAATCGTCCTCGTCCTCGTCGTCGTCGCGACGCACGGAGAGGTCCTCGCCGCGGGACTGACGCTCGGCTTCTTCAGCGCTGCGGGCGACGTTGGCCGTGATGTTGACTTCGACTTCCGGGTGCAGCGTGACCGGAACGGTGTGCAGGCCGATCGACTTGATCGGCTGGTTCAGCACGATCTGCCTGCGCTCGACGGTGAAGCCGGCGGCGGTCAGCGCCTCGGCGATGTCGCGGGTGGAGACCGAGCCGTAGAGCTGGCCG
>JAEZMI010000341.1 GCA_023414975.1 Pseudomonadota bacterium
CTCTACTCTCTCGCGCGCGGGCACCCGCCGCGCGCGAGCCCGCGGCCGGTTTCCTGTAGAGTCGCGAATCACGAGGAAACACCGCCACCCGCCAAGGGAATGCCCATGCCGCGTCACATGTCCCCTATCGCGCCGCGTCCGCAGCTGCGTCTTGCCGCGGTGCTCGCCGCCTGCCTCGCCGCCTCCCTTGCCCCCTGCCTCGTCGGCGCCGGCGTCACCCCGGCCCTGGCGCAGGGAGCGGCCTGCGGCAATTCCGCCGCCGGCTTCAATGAGTGGCTGGAAGGCTTCAAGCGGCAGGCGGTGGCGCAGGGCGTTTCCCCCCGCACGGTGGCGGCGGCGCTCAACGGCGTGACCTATGACGCGCAGGTGGTCGGCACGGACCGTGGGCAGAAGGTCTTCGCGCAGAGCTTCTTCGAGTTCTCCGACCGCATGGTCGCGAATTATCGCATCCAGCAGGGCCGACAGCTCATCCAGAAGAATCAGGCGCTGTTCGACCGGATCGAACAGCAATTCGGCGTGCCCGGCGCGGTGCTGGTCGCCTTCTGGGGGCTGGAGACGGATTTCGGCGCCTTCATGGGCGACAAGAACACCCTCCGCTCGGTCGCCAGCCTCGCCTGGGACTGCCGGCGGGCGGAGATGTTCCGCACCCAGCTCTTGGCCGCGCTGAAGATCATCGATCGGGGCGATCTCACCCCGCAGACCATGCGCGGCCCCTGGGCGGGCGAACTCGGCCAGTTCCAGTTCCTGCCCGACCATTACCTGAATTACGGCGTCGATTTCGATGGCGACGGCCATATCGACCTGCTGCGCTCGGCGCCCGACGCGCTCGCCTCCGCCGCCAACTACATCAAGGCGCTCGGCTGGCAGCGCGGCCAGCCCTGGCTGGAAGAAATCCGCGTCCCGCCGAACCTGCCCTGGGACCAGGCGGACCTGTCGATCAAGCTGCCGCGCGCGCAATGGGCGCGCTTCGGCGTGGTGCGCGCAAACGGCCAGCCGCTGCCGGCCGACAACCTTCCCGCCTCCGTGCTGCTGCCTGTCGGCCGGCTGGGGCCGGCCTTTCTGGTGTATCCCAACTTCAACATCTTCACCGAGTGGAACAACTCGCTGGTCTATGCCACCTCGGCGGCCTATCTCGCGGCGCGGGTCGCCGGCGCGCCGGCCTATAATCGCGGGGCGGGAAAGGCCATTCCGGTGCTGTCGCAGGCGCAGGTGGTGGAATTGCAGCGCCTGCTGAATGCGCGCGGCCACCATGTCGGGCGGGTCGACGGCATCACCGGGGCCGCGACGCGGCAGGCGGTGAAGGTGGAGCAGATGCGCCTCGGCCTGCCCGCCGATTCCTACCCGACGCCGGAACTGCTCGCGGCGCTGCGCGCGGGGCGGTGAGGTGAGGTCTGCCGCCAAGATGCGCTGCCGTTTCTCGGACGCCTGAAGCGCCAGCGGAAGGCGCGCCGGGACCCAGCGGACGACCCTTTTGTGCTGCCGTCTTCGGTCCAAGACGAGACCGGCAGAGCCGCCTGCGGCGGAGTTCTCCCCTGGGCCCCGGATCATCGCTGCACCTTGTGCAGCTCGTCCGGGGAACGTGGGACGATGTCATGGCCGGGCTTGGCCCGGCCATCCATGACCTAGGGCGGGAGCCGTCGGAAGGAAGTCGTGGATCCCCGGGTCAAGCCCCGGGGATGACGGTGTTCAGGCAGTGACGGACTACCAGGGATTGCGGACACGATGCGGAGGGCGATCCCGGATCAGCCTGCGGCCGTCCGGGATGACAATGGGGCGTGCGCAGCTTGGCTGCCCCGCCTACAGCACCGGAACGCCCTGCTGCTTGGCCTTTTCGTCCGGTTCGACATGGATGTTGACGAAGACATCCGCCACCTCCGCCTCCAGCGCGTCCTCGATGCGGTCGCAGATGGCGTGGGCCTCGCAGACCGGCATGTCGCGGGGGACGACGAGGTGGAAGTCGACGAAGATCATCCGCCCGGCCTGCCGGGTGCGAAGGTCGTGCGCCTCGATGGCGCCGACAGCCTGCGCGGCGATGACCTGACGGATCTGAGCGAGCGTTTCGGCCGGAACGGCCTGGTCCATCAGCCCGCCGACGCTTTCCTTCAGCACCTTGTAGCCCGACCACAGAATGTTCAGCGCGACGAGGCCGGCGAGGACGAGGTCGAGCCGCTCCCAGCCGGAGAACGCCGCGACGATGACGCCGATCAGCACGCCGGCGGAGGAGATCACGTCGGTGAGCAGATGCTGGCCGTCGGCGATGAGCGCGGGCGAGCGCACGCGGCGGCCGGTGCGAATCAGCGTCGCGCACCAGATGGCGTTGATGACGCCCGCCGCGGCATTGATCGCGAGGCCGGCCGGCGCGGCGTCGAAGGCATGAGGCTGGAGCCAGCCGAGATAGACCTCGCGCATGATGGAGATGGCGGCGACGACGATGAGCACGCCGACGATGACGGCCGAGAAATACTCCGCCTTGGCATAGCCATAGGGATGGGCGGCGTCGGCCGGGCGGGCGCTGACGCGCAGCGCCACCACGGCGGCGATGGCGGTCGCGACATTGACGATGCT
>JAEZMI010000350.1 GCA_023414975.1 Pseudomonadota bacterium
TGGCCGCGCTGGCGGGCCTGTCTCTCATCGCCTGGCAGATGGGATGGGGACCGTTCGGCCGGCGCCGCAACCGTCCCTTCGCCCACGCCGCCCGGCAGGTGCGCGCGGCAATCGCGCCGAACCGGCACGGATCGGACTCATCGTCCACGCGCGGGCCGGTTTCGTCGGACACATTGGCCTCATCGTCCACCACACTGCACTCATCATCCGCCTATCGGCAGGCCCTTCAGGCACTCCACCGGGCCTTCGACGCGACGGCCGGGCAGGGGGTTTTCGCGGAGGATCTGCCGGCCTTTTTCGCCGGTCATGCCGCCTATCGCGGGGCGGAAAGCGACATCCGCCGGCTGTTCGAGGCCTCCCGCCGGGCCTTCTTCGGCAGCGATGTCCTTGGCGCGGAAGCGTTTTTTCCGCCGACGGAACTGGCACGCCTCGCCGGCCGCCTGTGCGCGATCGAACGGGGATCGGCATGATGGAGTGGTATGATAGAACCTCGAATCTGGTTCGGAGTTGGGGCGTCGATCACCCATGGGTTCTGGTGCTGGGCCTTCTCGCCCTCCTGCCCGTCATCGCTAACATATTCAATCGACAGGGAATTCCGGCAATTTCCCTCGTGCTCGCCGATCCGCTGTCACGCGCTTTCGGTCTTGGTCTGAAGCTCACCGGCGCCCTTGCCATCCTCGCGCTGGTCGCCGGCCTGGCGGGCCTCCACCGCCGCGAGCAGACGGTAACGCGGGAGGGGACGGGGGCGCATCTCGTGCTGCTGCTCGACCGCTCCTCCAGCATGGACAACAACTTCGCCGACCGCGCGCCGAGTGGTGACGAACAGTCAAAATCGAGCGGCGCCAAGCACTTGCTCGGGCAATTCGTTGCCGGCCGGCCGCATGACCGCATCGGCGTGGCGGCGTTTTCGACATCGCCCATGCCCATTCTGCCGCTGACGGACCATCACGACGTCGTCCAGGCCGCCATCGACGCCATCGACCGGCCGGGCCTCGCCTTCACCAATGTGGGCCGCGGCCTCGCCCTCGCACTCTCCGCCTTCGCCGACGACACCGCCGACGCCTCCCGCGCCATCCTGCTCGTTTCCGACGGCGCCGCCCTCATCGACCGCCGCGTGCAAGACGCCCTGCGCGACGCGGTCTCCCGCACGCCGGTAAATCTATACTGGCTGTTCCTGCGCTCGCGTGGCGCCAAGGGCATTTTCGACGTGCCGCCACCTGGAGAGGACATCCCTCAGGCAAACCCCGAGCGACATCTTCACCTGTTTCTTCAAAGCCTTGGCGTGCCTTACCGGGCCTTCGAGGCGACCAGCCCGGAGGCCGTCGCTCAGGCGATCGCGGAGATCGACCGTCAGGAAACACGCCCGCTCCTCTATGTGGAGCGCATCCCCCGCCGCGACCTATCGCAGGCGGCCTTCACCCTCGCAAGTGTCGCTATCGCCTTGCTGCTGCTCGCGAAACTCGCCGAACGGCCGATCCGCCGCGGCCAACACGTGACGGGCAACCCGGCAGTATCGCAGGAGGTACAATATAACCTCCAACAGCAAGAGGGCGCGACATGAGGACCGCTCGGTTCACCCTCGTCGTGGGAACGACCCTGCTGACCCTGGGTCTCGCGGCGCTTGGCTATTTCGCGTGGCAGCTGCATCTGGACCGGCGCGACAATGCCTTCATCGCTGCCCTCGCGGCGGGGCAGGACATCGCCACGAGCGCCGAGGACCCGGCCCCTCTGATCTTGGCCCGGCTGGCCTTCCTCACGCATCGCGACCGGCTGGAGGAAGCCCAGCCGCTCGTCAACCAATTGATTCACAACGCGGATCGGCATCTCGCCGCCGCCGCGCTCTATACCATGGGCAATGCCCGGTTGCGGCTCGCCATCGAGCATCTCGGCGGCAACCGGATCGATCCGGCGATCCCGCTCGTGCGCCTTGCCAAGCAGAACTATCGCGACGCGCTGGCGATCCGGCCGGACTTCTGGGACGCCAAGTTCAACCTCGACATCGCCATGCGTCTAGTGCGCGACTTTCCCCAGCTGGAGGTCGATGGTGAAGAAATACCGCCCGAGGCCGCCAAGAAGCTCTGGACCGATCTTCCGGGCATACCCAAGGGGCTGCCATAATGCTCCCACGCGGCCGCCTTTTGCATGACTGGCGTCTCCTAACCCTCGCCGGCGCGCTGCTCGCTACCCTCGCCGCGCTCCTCGCTCCCACCGTCCTTCGCCAGCGGGAGGTCCGCGACCTGCTGCTGGTCATCGATGTGACCGGTAGCATGAATGTGAGGGATATGAATGGGTTGTCACGCCTGGCGGCGGCAAGGCGGGCGGGGCAGGACCTCTTGGCGGCGCTGCCGTGCCAGTCACGACTCGGCCTCGGCATCTTCACCGAACGTCGCACCTTCCTGCTCTTCGAACCCGCCGAGGTCTGCGAGAACTTCGCCGCCCTCGACGGCGCTATCGCCGCGCTGGACTGGCGCATGGCCTGGGAGGGCGACAGCTATGTCGCACGTGGTGTCCACTCGGCGCTTGCCGCCGCGGCCGAGCTGAAGGCCGACCTCATCTTCATGACCGATGGGCACGAAGCGCCACCGCAGGGTGGAGGTATTTTAGAACCTTTTTCTCCAAACGCGGGCGCATCCCGAGGGCTGCTCGTCGGCATCGGAGGCGCCGATCCCGCGCCGATCCCGAAATACAACGAAGACGGACGGGAGATCGGCTTCTACGGCGAGACCGACGTGCCGCAGGAAAACCGCATGGGTCCGCCACCGGACGATGCGCCGAGCCGTGCCGGCTACGACCCGCGCAACGCGCCGTGGGGCGCTGACGCGGCGAGCGGCACCGAGCATCTCAGCTCAATGAAAGCCGCGCATCTTCAAGCTCTTGCTGTGCAGACCTCGCTCGCTTTCGTGCCGCTTGGCCCGCCCGGCGCCTTGGCGACGGCCGTCATGGAGACAACCCGGCCGCGCCTTGTCGACGTGCCCGTCTCCACGGCCCCCCTACCTGCCGCCTTTGCACATACCCTGCTCACCGCCCTCTTCGCCCGAGCCGCGCTAAACAGCCGGCAGCCGGGTCGCCTGTCTGCCTGAACAAGGAAAATTAAATGAATCAGCGGTTTCGCCTCTCGCATCTGGTCGCCGTCATCGTCCTGCTCGCCAGCCTGATGCCGGCCGGCGCGCACGGCCCGACTCCGCAGAAGGCCGATGAGAGCATCACCATCGCCGCGCCGCCCGAGGCCGTGTGGAAGGTGCTGGCCGACCTCCCCGCCATCGCCGGATGGCACCCGCTCGTCACGAAGGCGGCGCCGACGGATGACGGATCAGGGCGCGTGCTCACGCTGGAAAAAGGCGAGATTACAGAGGGCCTTGATGAAGCCGACGAAGCCGCACGACGGCTTGCCTACCGACTCTCGACGGAGAATGTCGACGTACTACCTGTCAGCTTCTATACGGCGACCATCGAGGTGAAACCTGTCGCCAGCGGAACCGAGGTGGATTGGAGTGCGCGCTTCTACCGGGCCGACACGACCAACGAGCCGCCGGAGACTCTGAATGACGAAGCGGCGGTCGCGGCCATGACCGACTACATCCGGCAAGGTCTCGCCGGGCTGAAGGCTAAGGTCGAGGGCAAATGAGCTTTGCCTCCCGTCTGGCGCCGGCGCTCGTGCTGGCCGCTGCCGCGACCGTGCCGGCCTCAGCGGAACACGCGCCACCTCTGGTCGCCGTCGTGTCGCAGCAGGCGGCGCAACTGACGCTGGTGGACCCCGCGGATGGCCGGCGCCTCGGCAACGTCGCCCTCGATAAGGCGCCGGCCGGCATCGCGGTGACACCCGATGGCCGCACGGCATTCGTCACGCACCCCGATCTTGGGCGCGTCTCGGTTGTCGATCTTGTCGGCCTCAAGGTGACGGCACGCTTCAACATCGGCGAGGAACCTTTTGGAATTGCGCTCGATTCGCCGACCAAGGGCTTGCTCATCACGGACTGGAGCGCCAACGCTCTCGTCCGCGTCGATCCCAGAACGGGGACAGAGACCGGCCGTGCCGCTATCGGCCGTGCACCGGCCGGGATCGTTGTGAATCGTGAAAATACGCGCGCCTATGTAGCGGATCGGGAAAGCGACGCGGTGAGAATCGTCGATCCCAGGACGATGCAGCGGGTCGGAACATTGCCGACGGGGCGTGCGCCCTTTGCTTTGGCGCTTTCACCCGACGAAACGAGGCTCTATGTCGCAAATGTCCGCAGCAACGACCTGTCGGTGTTCGCCCTGCCGGAGGGCCGGGAAATCGCGCGTCCCCGTGTGGGGTTGATGCCTTATGGCGTGACAGCGACGGGCGACGGCCGGCACATCGCCGTCACCAACCAGCAGGGCGGCCGGCTGGCTTGGCTCGACGCAGCGACCAACACGCTCCGCACCGATGGGCGCATCGGCGCGTTCCCGGAGGGGATTATCGCACTTTCTTCCGGGGTGGCGCTGACCCTATGGGCCGACGACGCTCTCTGCATCGTCGATGAGCCTCCCGAGACCCGCTGCCGGATCACGGTCCCACTACCTGCAGGCCCCCGCCTGCTTGCCAAAGTTCCCCGGCCGGCAACCGATAAATGAGGCAGGGATTTGGCCCGGGAATCCGTGGGTGCGTTAGCAGCACGGTGCCGCCTCAACCCAGTCAACGCCGGAGCATGTCGTTAATTCCTTGATAACAAATCGAGATCGGCGACAGCCTCGCGCAAGGGTTCCTTTACCATAATGTAATGTTCGCCGCATTTCCGCCCCAGTCAGGCGGCCTTCTGGCAGACAGGAGTGGGGATCGCAGGTTAGACTTCCAGCGATTTCGGTTGAGGTGCGCCTGAAGCCGCGGGGTCGCAGCGGCGGGCAGGGCGCTCACGAAACGGTCGGGTGTATGGGGACTAATCCAACTCTTGCCAGCCATGTCGGCGATCGTCCGGCGCGGCTGAACATCGTGGGCATTGGCCGCGTCGTCGCCCTGTGTGGGATTGGCCTGGTTGTGGCCAATTGCAGCGGCTCCGAAAAGCTGGCTAGCCGGATCGATCCAAAGTACGGCGTCTCCGCCAGTCCGCGCGTAATCGCCATGGGTCAGCCCGTGCCGAAGGGTGGTGGCACATACCGTGTCGGCAAGCCTTATGTGGTTGCGGGCAAGACCTATGTCCCTCAGGAGCCGACCAGCTATAAAGCCGAAGGCCTCGCCTCCTGGTATGGCGATGATTTCCATGGCCGTCTGACGGCCAATGGCGAAATCTACGACATGCATTCCATCGCCGCCGCGCACCCGACGCTGCCCATGCCGTCCTATGTCCGCGTGACGAACAAGGACAATGGCCGGTCCATGGTCGTGCGCGTCAACGATCGCGGCCCCTATCACGGCAATCGCCTGATCGATCTGTCGCAGCGAGCTGCCGATCTGCTCGGCTTCAAGGGCCACGGCACGGCGCGGGTCAAGGTCGAATATGTCGGGCGTGCTCCGCTCGAAGGCTCCGATGATATTCAGCTCGCCGCGACGCTGCGCCAGAACGGCAACGCGCCGGTGCCGAACACCATGTTCGCCA
>JAEZMI010000414.1 GCA_023414975.1 Pseudomonadota bacterium
CCCTTGCGCCCGGTCGGGTTGAACTCGGCGTCCTTGACGTGAAACATGCCGATGCGCTCGGCATAGATGTCGAGATGGTCGAGATAATCGAGCTGCTGCAGCACATAGTGCGAGGGGTCGTAGAGCATCTTGGCGCGGGGGTGCCCGCCGACGCGCTCCAGGAACATCTCGAACGTGTCGCCGTCGTGCAGGTCCTCGCCCGGATGGATCTCGAAGCAGATGTCGACGCCGCAGTCATCGGCATGGTCGAGCAGCGGGCGCCAGCGGCGGGCGAGTTCGTCGAACGCTTCCTCCACCAGCCCGGCCGGGCGCTGCGGCCAGGGATAGACATAAGGCCAGGCGAGCGCGCCGGAGAAGCTGACCAGGGCGGTGAGCCCGAGATGGCGCGAGGCGGTGAGCGCCTTCTTCACCTGGTCCACCGCCCATTCCTGCCGCGCTGCCGGATTGCCGCGCACCTCGGCGGCCGCGAAGCCGTCGAACATCGCGTCATAGGCGGGGTGCACCGCCACCAACTGCCCCTGCAGATGGGTGGACAGTTCGGTGACGGCGACGCCGTTCTCGCTCGCCTGGCCCGCCCATGCCTCGCACCAGCCGCGCGAGGCGCTCGCCTGGTCGAGGTCGAGAATGCGGGGATCGTTGGTCGGCACCTGCACGCCGAGATAGCCGCAGTCGGCGGCCCAACGGGTGATGCTGTCCCAGGAATTGAAAGGCGCATCCGCGCCAAGGAATTGAGCCAGGAAGAGTCCTGGTCCCTTGATCGTGCGCATAGGTCCTCCCGACCGGGCTGCGTGTGCCTAACCGTTTGCTTTTTGTCATCGGTTGCGCGTAGCGTAACGGAAGTTTGTAATCGATTGCAAGCGCCCTTCCGCCGGATTGCGGGAGGCCCCGTGCAAAGGCTATTCAGGGGTGATGGAACACCGCCCACGCCCGTCCGGCATGCCGATCGAACCGGAGGCGCCGTCCACGCCGCGCCCTGCGACGCCGCGCCTTGCCGATGTGGCGCGCCTTGCCGGTGTGTCGACGGCGACGGTGAGCCGCGTGCTCTCCAATCCCGACATGGTGACGGCCGAGACCCGGCGGGTGGTGCAGGAGGCGATCCGCGCGACGGGCTATCGGCTGAACCACGCCGCCCGCAACCTGCGCCACCGCCGCACCGGGGGCATCGTGGCGTTGGTGCCGGACCTCTCCAATCCCTTTTTCTCGCAGATCCTTGCGGGGATGTCGGCGGTGCTGACGCCGGCGAGCTACAATCTCCTCGTGGCCGATACCCGCGCCATGAGTACCGAATCGATCCTCGGCTATGCGGAGCCGAGCCGGGCGGACGGGCTGATCGTTCTCGACGGCGCGGCGCCGCTGGAGCGCTGCGAACCGCGCATTCCGCTGGTGCTGGCCTGCGAGTGGATCCCCGGCCTCACCGCGCCGCGGGTTAAGATCGACAACCGCGCCGCCGCCGCGCTGGCCGTCGACCATCTGGTGGCGCTCGGCCATCGCCATATCGGTCATGTCGCCGGCCCCCCGGACAATGTCCTCACCCAGGCCCGTCTCGCCGGCACCGCGCAGGCCCTGAAGGCGCATGGCCTGCCGGAGCCGCTGGTCCTGCCGGGCGATTTCTCGCTGGATTCCGGCCGGCGTGCCGGGGCGGCGTGGCTCGCCTTGCCGGTGGAGCGCCGGCCCCGCGCCATGACTTTCTCCAGCGATGCCATGGCCTGCGGCTTCATCGGCGAGGTGCAGCATCGCGGGCTGAGCGTGCCGCGCGACGTCTCCGTCATGGGCTTCGACGACATCGAACTGGTCTCGCACATGACGCCGGCGCTCTCCACCATCCGCCAGCCGCGCGAAGCCATCGGCCGCCGCGCCGCCCAACTCCTGCTCGACCTCGTGGCCGGCACGCAGACCGCCGGGGACGTGATCCTGCCGGTTGAGCTCGTCCTGCGCGGCAGTACGGCGGCGCCGGGCTAGGGTTCCACCACCATCGGCAGGCGTTCCAGCACCGCGTCGGCGGCGCGGCGGACGCCGGGATCGGCCTTCATGCGCGCCGAGATGGCGCCGAGGCGGGCGTGCAGGGCACGGTCTTCCAGCAGGCCGGTAATGGCCGCGCGCAAGGCGCCCGGCGACCAGTTGGAGCGGTGCATGGCGCGGCCGACGCGGGTGTCCTGCGTGCGGCGGGCATTGTCGTGCCCGTCCCAGCAATAGGGCATGACCAGCGCGGGAACGCCGTGAAACAGCGCCTCGCAGAAGGAGTTGTTGCCGCCATGGTGGATGAACAGCGCGGACTGCGCGACCACCGAAGGCTGGGGAAACCAGCTGCCGAGAAACACATTGTCCGGCACGCGGCGATAGGCATCCATGAAGCCGCCGACATTGACGTAGAAGCGGGCGGGCAGGGTGGCGAAGACCTCGATCATCCGGCCGATCTGGTCGGTGTCGATGGCCCCGAGGCTGCCGAAGCTCATGTAAACCAGCGGGCCCTCGTTCACCGGCAGCGGAGGGGGGTCGAACGGGACTTCCTCCCTGACGCAGCCTTCGAGGAACACGAAGCGGTCCTCCGGCAGCGCCCGCGCGCGCTCATAGCGGACGGCGGAGGGGGCGAGCAGCAGGTTCAGCCAGTCGGAATTCTCAAGGAACTGCCCGGGTGGCAGGGCGCGCAGGCCCCGCGCGCGGCGGAAGGCGTTGTACCGGTTATGAGCCGGCTTCAATGCCGCCGCCGCGGCCTTCTCCCACGCGGCGCGGCCGGAGGCGTCCTGCGGCGAGAGGCCGGAGAGATAGGGCGGCACGAGCGGATCGGGAATTTCCGTCTCCGCGCAGGAGACGACGCGCGCCCAGGGCCGCCCCGCGCGCAGGATGGCCGGGAACATGATGACGTTGTCGAGCAGGATGGCATCGGGCTGGATCTGAGCCAGCAGCCCTTCGAGCGAGTCCTCGACGGCGATCACCGTGTCGACGATCGCCTCCCAGGTCGGGGCGACATAGGCCTGCAGCTGATCGAAGGGGGAGAGGTCGAAATGGGCGAGATGCGTGTTGACGAAGTTCTGCCAGTAGGTCTCGCCGCGCGCCTGCGCCGCCGCCGGTTCCGGCTGGAGGTGATATTCCCGAAAGCCATATTCGGCGAACACACCCGTGAAGCCGGGATGGCAGATGAAGACGGGCTCCGCCCCGCGCGCCGCCAGCTCGCGGGCGATGCCGACGCAGTTCAGCGCGGCGCCGAAGCTCGCTTCGGGAAACAGGGCGATAACGGGCGGGCGGGTCACGGGGCCGTTCCTTTGATGGGCGCGCCGGCCTGTTGCGGGCCTCTCAGCAGCGGGGACATGCCGCGACCGGCGGCTTCCGGCCGGCGAATCCCCGACCGACGCAAATGCAGCACCATCTGGTCGGCGGCAAGCTCGAGCTGGTTGCGTTCGAGACTGTCGAGAATGTCGAGATGCTCGTCCATCGCCTGGCGCTGGCGGAAGGGCGGGGCGGCCCCCTCCTTCTGCGCCACGCGCCGCAGCCGGTGATGGGCCAGCAGCGTGCCCTGCACGAAGCGGTTGGCGGCGCCTTCCGCGATCATCACGTGGAAGTCGATATCGAGCCGCTGGAAGCCGGCGGCGGTCAGCCGGCCGTCCGGCAGGTCGCGAAAGGCGCGCATCTGGGTGCGCAGCGCGCTGGCGCGGGTCGGGTCCAGCGTGAACCCCGGCGTGAGGATGGCCTGCGGCTCCAGCGTGAGGCGGAAGGCGAAGCTCTCCGCGATGGCGCGCGGCGTGTCGAGCAGCGGCTGGAACGCCCAGGCGCTGCCCGGAAGCTGGGTGACGATACCATCGCGCGACAGTATTTTTAGCGCATTCAGTACCTCGACACGCGAGACGGAGTACCGCCGGGCGAGGGCGCTCACCGATTGAACATCCGCGATGCGGCGCGCGGCCCGGTCGGTGAGGATGCGGGTGAACAGGCCCTGTTCGAGGTCGTCCGCCGCAATCCGCGCGTCGCCCAGCCCCTCCGTCGCGCCCTGCGCAAGAAAATAGCCCTCTTCCTCCTTCCAGATAAGAAGGTTGTTCTTTTCCAGTATCTTGAAAGCGGATCTTATCGGCGTGCGTGAGACGCCGCAGGCGGCGGCGATGGCCTGTTCCGGCATGTGGTCGCCCGCCCTCATGCCCCGGTCCAGCGCCAGCGCGATGACCTGCCGCGCGAGCGAGACATGATTGTGGCGGGCGGCGCGGCGGCGTCCGGCCATGGCATCCTCCCGATGCGCCTCCGCCGGAGCGGGACGTGCGCTTAAAAACCGCGAATACAGTTTGACGTATTTTTCCGCTTATTCGTACTCTCGCCGGCAGCGGTCATCAAGAACCGCTTTCCTTCCGAGAACCACCGCAACGGTGGGGGACAACAGGAGTTTGCCATGGTGGGGATTTCCTGCCGTGCGGTGGCCATTGCCGGCATGGCTCTGGGCCTCACCGCCTTTGCCGCGTCGGCCGATCCGCTCGTCATCTCGAACTGGGACGGCTATCTCGCCCCGGACGCCCTGAAGCAGTTCAACGAGGCCAGCGGCAACAGCGCCGAACTCGTGCTGCACGCGACCAATGAAGAGATCATGGGCAAGCTCATCGCCGCCAAGGGCAAGGGCTATGACGTGGTGTTCGTCTCCTCGCCCTTCGCCGAGGTGCTGCACAATCTCGGTCTTGCCGAGGAACTGGATCATTCCAAGCTGCCGAACCTCAAGAACCTCTACCCGGAGGCGACGACCCTCTCCCATGACAAGGGCAACACCTTCTCCGTGCCCTATACCTGGGGCACGACGGGGCTCTGCTACCGCTCGGACCTGACCGGCGAGCCCGCCTCCTGGAACGACCTCCTGAAGCCGGCCGACGCGCTGAAGGGCAAGACCACCATGCTGGCGACCGACCGCTGGCTGCTCGCCGCCGGGTTCCTCGCGCAGGGTTATTCGGTCAACGAGACCGACAAGCAGAAGCTCCAGCAGACCCGCGACCTCCTGATCGCCGCCAAGAAGACGCTGCTCGCCTATGACGACACGACCTTCTACTCGAAGCTCGTCTCCGGCGAGGCCCAGCTCGTTCAGGCCTGGGACGGCTGGTGCAATTACGGCATCACCGAGAACCCGCAGATCAAATACGTGATCCCCAAGGAGGGCTCGGACCTCTGGGTGGACACGATGGTGATCCTCAAATCCTCCGAGCACAAAGACGCCGCCTACGCCTTCATCAACTACATGCTGGACGGCAAGAACCATCGCTGGGCGGCGGAGAACATTCTCTACAAGGTGCCGAACAAGGCGGCGATGGAAGGGCTCGATCCCGCGCTGCTGCAGAAGTACCCGAACATGACGATGACCCCGGCCGAGTTGCTGAAGCACGAGCAACTGCGCGATGTCGGCGCGGCGCAGCGCGATTATTCGCGCACCGTGTCCGAGATCATGGCCGCGAACTGAGCCGACCGCCGGCGTGCCGCTTCCGCCCCATCGCGGAAGCGGCATGTCCCCGCCGCGCGCGGCGTGCCTCACGGTACCCGAACCCGATGCAAGACCGTAAATCCTTCGTGCTGGTCGCGCCGGCCTTTGCATGGCTCACCGCCTTCATGGTGGTGCCGTGCCTGCTGATCCTGGCGCTCGCCTTCTTCCGGCGCGGCATCTATGGCGGCATCGAGTACACCTTCACGTTCGAGAACGTCGCGATGGTGTTCGATCCGCTCTATGCGCGGATCTTCCTCAAATCGGCCTGGATCGCCGGGCTCGCTGCGCTCATCGCGGCCGTGGTCGGCTACGCCGCCGCCTATGCCATCGCCGCCATGCCCCGCCGCCGCCAGCCGGCGCTGCTGTTCTTCGCCATCCTGCCCTTCTGGTCGAACTATCTCGTGCGCACCTATGCCTGGATCGTGCTGCTCAACCGCGAAGGGCTGATCGTCGCCGTCGCCCGCAAATTCGGGCTCGAAGGCGCCCTGCCGCCGATGCTCTACACCGAAGGCGCGGTCGTGCTCGGCCTCGTCTACAACTACCTGCCCTTCGTCATCCTCGCCGCCTATGCCCCGCTCTCCCGCCTCAACCCGGAGATCGCGGAAGCCTCGCGCGACCTCGGCGCGGGCGGCTGGACGACGTTCCGCCGCGTGATCCTGCCGATCACCCTGCCGGGCGTGGCGACCGGCTTCGTCTTCGTCTTCGTGCTGTCCATCGGCAATTTCGTCACCCCGGCGCTGCTGGGGGGCGGGCAGTTCCAGATGATCGGCAACCTCGTCTATGCGCAGTTCCTCACCGCCAATGACTGGCCGTTCGGCTCGGCGCTCTCCATGGTGCTGATCGCCGTCATGCTGGTGCTGCTGACGCTGCAGACCTACGCCAATGAGCGCGCCTCGACCGGCCGCCAGGCGAGCGGGGATGCCGATGGCTGACCGTCACACCATGCGACTGATGCTGCTCATCCTCGGCGTCGTCTTCGCCTTCCTCTACATCCCGATCTCGGTTCTGGTCGGTCTGTCCTTCAATGCCGGCGGCCTGCCGACCGCCTGGACCGGCTTCTCGCTGAAATGGTACGGCGCATTGTTCGCCAACAAGGACATATTGCGCGCCGCCGGCAACACGCTGATCGTCGGCCTCGTATCGGCGCTGGTGGCCACCGTGCTCGGCACGCTGCTCGCCATCGGAATCGAGATACGCCGGCGCAAGGGGCGGTTTCTCGAAACGCTGATCTTCGCGCCGATGGTCATCCCCGACATCGTGCTCGCCATCGCGCTGCTCAGCTTCTTCTCGCTGCTCGATGTGCGGCTGGGGCTGCACACCGTCATCATGGCGCATGTGGTGTTCAACCTCGCCTTCGTCTGCGCGGTGGTGCGGGCGCGGCTCAAATCCTTCGACTGGTCGATCGTGGAAGCCTCCGCCGATCTCGGCGCCTCGATGGCGACGACGCTGCGCCGCGTGGTGCTGCCGGTGCTGGCGCCGGCCATCGTCGCGGGCGGGCTGCTCGCCTTCACCCTCTCGGTCGACGAATTCATCATCGCCTTCTTCACCGCCGGGGCCGAGCGGGCCTCGATCACCCTGCCGATGCAGATCTACGCCATGATCCGCTTCGGCGTGACGCCGGAAATCAATGTGCTCGCGACGCTGGTGATCGGCTTCTCGCTGGTCACGCTCGCCCTGTCGCAGCGGCTCAATCGCGGAGGCCTGCCGGGCCAATGACCACCCTGCTTTCCCTGCGCAACGTCGAGAAACGCTTCGGCTCCGTCCGGGCCGTCAACGGCGTGTCGCTCGACATCCGCCAGAACGAGTTCTTCGCGCTGCTCGGCGCCTCCGGCAGCGGCAAGACCACGCTGCTGCGCATGCTCGCCGGCTTCGAGACGCTGAGCGGCGGCCAGATCCTGCTGAACGGGCGGGACATCTCGAACGTGCCGCCGAACCACCGCCCGGTGAACCTTATGTTCCAGTCCTATGCGCTGTTTCCGCATATGACGGTCGCCCAGAACATCGCCTACGGGCTGGAGATGGAGAAGCTGCCGCGCGCCGAGATCCGCGCGCGCGTCGACGAGATTCTCGCCACCATCCAGCTCGCGCCGCTGGCCGGCCGCAAGCCGGAACAATTGTCGGGCGGCCAGCGCCAGCGCGTCGCCCTTGCCCGCGCGCTGGTGAAGCGCCCGCAGCTCCTGCTGCTCGACGAGCCGCTGGGGGCGCTCGACAAGAAGCTGCGCGGCGAGATGCAGCTGGAGCTGAAGCGCATCCAGCACCAGTTCGGCATCACCTTCATCATCGTCACCCATGATCAGGAGGAAGCGCTGGTCATGGCCGACCGCATCGCCATTCTCCAGCATGGCGAGCTGCTGCAATGCGCCTCCCCGCGCGAGGTCTACGAGCATCCGGCCAACCGCTTCGCCGCCGAGTTCATCGGCGTGATGAACATCATCCCCGTCGCCCGCGACGGCACGACGCTCACCGCCGCGGATGGCAGCCTCCTCCGCGCGGATGTTCCCGACGGGCTGGGGGGCGATCTCGTCGCCGCCGTGCGGCCCGAGCGGCTGCGGCTCGACGCCGATGCCTGCGACAACCGGCTTTCCGGCCGCGTCCTCGCCACCGCCTATCACGGCCTCGACCTGCAGGTGCATGTCGAGAGCCCCGCGTGCCCCCGGCCGCTGATCTGCCGCGTGACGGCGGACGCGGCGGAGGCCCGCAGCTTCCGCCCCGGCGACGTGCTCAGCCTCGGCTGGAGCCGGGCCGACACCCGCATCTTCAAAGCCTGACCGCGTCCCCGAACGACACCCCGGCGCCCGCCAAGAGGCGCTTCCAGAGAGGTTAAACGATGGAACAGAAGACCTTCGCCTTCTTCCCCGAAGCGGCCTTCGGTCCGGCCCTCAACTCCGTCGGCATCGCCCAGGCGGTGACGTCGCTCGGCCACAAGGCGGTGTTCCTCTCCGACCCCGGCTTCGTGTCGGTTTATGAGGGCTACGGCTTCGAGGCGCATCCCGTCGCGCTCTCCGAGCCGATGCCGCCCGAGCAGATGGCGAAGTTCTGGGAGGACTTCATCAACGGCCATATCCCGAACTTCTCGAAAAAGCCGATCGACCAGCTCGACAACTATGTGCGGGAATGCTGGGAGGCCATCGTCTCCAGCGCCAAATGGGCGCAGAAGGATCTTCCGGGCGTGCTCGCCCGCATCAAGCCGGACGTGATCGCGGTCGACAACGTCATCCTCTTCCCGGCGATCAAGCAGTCCGGCGTGCCGTGGGTTCGGATCATTTCCTGCTCGGAGAACGAGATCGAGGACGAGGCGATCCCGCCGCACCTCTCCGGCATGGGCGAGAACGACCATGAAGGCCACGCGGCCTTCCGGGCGAAGTTCAACGCCGTCATCAAGCCGATCCATGACGACTTCAACGCCTTCCTCGCCGAGAATGGCGAAGAAGCCTACCCGCTCGGCCAGTTCTTCGAAGCCTCGCCCTATCTCAACCTGCTGCTCTATCCCGAACAGGCCAAGTACAAGCGCGCGGTGCCGCTCGATCCGGCACGCTTCCAGTATCTGGAAGGCTGCGTGCGCAAGGACGAGCCCTATACGGTGCCGACCTTCGCCAAGAACAATGACGGCCCGCTGCTCTACATCTCCTTCGGCTCGCTCGGCTCGGGCGACACGGAGCTGCTGAAGCGCCTCATCGCCCTCGTCGGCAAGACCCGCTACCGCGCGCTGGTCAATGTCGGCGACTACATGGCGAGCTATACCGATGTGCCGGACAATGTGATGCTGGCGAGCTGGTTTCCGCAGCCCTCGGTCATCCCGCAGGTCGATGCGGTGATCCACCACGGCGGCAACAACTCCTTCACCGAGTGCCTCTATTTCGGCAAGCCGGCGATCATCATGCCCTATGTCTGGGACGGGCATGACAACGCCATGCGCGTCGAGGAAACCGGCCACGGCTTCCGTTCCGAGCGCTATGACTGGACCGACGAGGAGCTGGTCGCCAAGATCGAGGCCTGCCTCACCGATCCCGCCATCAAGGCGAAGCTCGCCGCCACCTCCGCCCATATGCAGGCCTGCGAGGGCCCGAAAAAGGCCGCGCGCCTGCTCGCCGCGCTGGTGTGACCGCCATGACCGATCTGAAAAGCTCCGCGCCGCACATCCATGGCGCCTCGACCTATGACGACCTCGTGGACTGGGGTCCGCAGCCCGATTCCATCGAGGGTGCCTCGCACTCCACCGGCCGGCTCCTGTTCAAGGGGCCCGGCAACTCGCCGGAGACCGGCATCTGGGTCTGCACGCCCGGCCGCTGGAAGATCGCCGTCCCGCGTGACGAGTTCTGCCACTTCGTCGCCGGCCGCGCCCGCTACACCGCCGTCACCGGCGAGGTCACGGAGGTGGAGGCGGGCACCTGCGTCCTCTTCCCCGGCGGCTATGAGGGCGAGGCCGAGGTGATCGAGACCATCCGCAACATCTACATGCTGGTTTGAGTGAACGTCATGACGACAACACCGATGATGAAGAAGCCGCTCTCCGTCACCGACGTGGTGGACTGGGGCATCATTCCCACCATGATCGAGGGGCAGTCCCATGTCTCCGGCCAGGTGATCCACAAGGGCCCGAACGGCCAGTCCGAATGCGGGCTGTGGATCTGCACGCCGGGCAAATGGGAGTGCCACGTCACCTCCGACGAGTTCTGCCACTTCCTCGAAGGGCGCTGCACCTATGTGCATGAGAGCGGCGAGGTGATCGAGATCACCCCGGACACCGCCGCCTTCTTCCCGAAGGACTGGAAGGGCGTGTGCACGGTCCATGAGACCATCAAGAAGGTCTACATGATCCGATGAGCGTGGCCGTCCCCCTCAGCATGGAGATCGGTCCGGCCGTGCGGCTGGATCCCCCCGGCGTGACCTTTCTGGCGCGCCACGGGCAGGCCGGCGGGCCGCTCGTGCCGCTGCCGGGCGATGCCTCGGCGCGCCGCTATTACCGGCTGCCGGTGGCCGGGCTGCTGCTGATGGAGGACCGCACCGACCCGGAGGGCTTTTCCTCCTATATCCGCGTCGCGCGGCATCTGAACGGGCTCGGCCTGTCGGCGCCGCGCGTCGAGGCGGCGGACCCGGTCCATTGCCTGGCGCTGATCGAGGATTGGGGCGACGCCACCTATGCGCGCCGCCTGAAGGCCGGGCGGTCGGAGGCGGAGCTTTACGCGCTCGCCATCGACGCGCTGGCGCATCTGCACCGCGCGCCGGAGGGCGCCGCCATCTCCCAGCCCTTCTACGACCGCGAGGTCTGGCTCACCGAACTCGCCCTGTTCGGCGAGTGGTTCGCCCCCGCGCTCGCGCCGGACCTCGACCGCGCCGCCTTCTCCCGCCGCTTCCTCGAGCTGTGGGACACGGCGCTCGCCCCGCTCTATGGCCGCCGGGAAGCGCTGGTGCTGCGGGATTTCCACGTCGACAACCTGATGGAGCTCGACGGGCGCGACGGCGTCTCCCGCTGCGGCCTGCTCGACTTTCAGGACGCGCTGCGCGGCCCGCGCGAATATGACCTCGTCTCGCTGCTGCAGGACGCGCGGCGCGACCTCGCCCCCGGCCTGGAGGAGGCGATGCTGGAGCGCTACATCGCGGCGCTCGCGGGCGATGAAGCCGAGGCGCGGGCCATCCGCGCGCGCTATCACCTGATGGGCGCGCAGCGCCATGCCCGCATCGCCGGTGTTTTCGTGCGGCTGTGCCGGCGCGACGGCAAGGCGCATTACCTCGCCTGGTTGCCGCGCGTGCTCGGCCAGCTCGACGCGGCGCTCGCCGCCGCCAACCTCACCCCCATCGCCGACTTCCTCGCCGAGGCGCTACCCGACTGGCGCGCGCGCGGCGAGGCGCTGGCGTCCCGGCTGGCCGCGCCCCGCGCGCCGGCATGAAGGAACCGTCTATGTCTGACCTCACCGCCGATCGTGCCGCCCCGCGTTATTACCTCAATCCCGGCCTGCACCCCTCGGCCGGCGCCACCCATGCGGTGATCGACCCCGCGACGCTGGAGGAGGTCGGCCGCCGCGTCGAGGTCACGGCGGCGGAGATCGACGCCGTGCTGGCGCGCGTCAACGCCGCGCAGAAGCTGTGGAACCGCACGGACGCCAAGAGCCGCGCCAAGGCGCTGCATGCCCTCGCCAACCGCATCGAGGCGGCGGATTTCACCGACTGCGCCATCCTGATGAGCCGGGAAATGGGCAAGCCCTATCCCGAGGCCATCGGCGAACTCGCCAATGTGGCGCCGATCTTCCGCTATTACGCCGAGCTGGCGCGGGACGACGCCGGCAAGATCGCCGGCACCACGCAGATCGGCTCGACGCAATATGCGCGTTACGAGGCGCTGGGCGTCTCCGTCCACATCATGCCCTTCAACTTCCCGATCCTCCTGATGTGCTGGACGGTCGCCGCCTCGCTCGCCGCCGGCAATGGCTGCATCGTCAAGCCGGCCGAGGCGACGACGCTGTGCACGCTGGAATTCATGAAGGTGTTCGACGGCCTGCCGGAAGGGCTCGTCGCCTGCCTGCCGGGCGGGGCGGAGGTCGGCAAGGCGCTGGTGGCCAGCGAGCGCACCCATGCCGTCGCCTTCACCGGCTCGGTGGCGGGCGGGCGCGCGGTCGCCATGGCGGCGGCGGCGACGATGAAGCCGGCGGTGATCGAGGCCGGCGGCTCCGATCCGATGATCATCGCCGCCTCCGCCCCGCTGGACGTGGCCGCGGCGGGCGCCGTCACCGGCGCCTTCCACATGTCCGGCCAGGTCTGCACCTCCACCGAACGCATCTACGCGGTGGAGGCGATCCACGACGCCTTCGTCACCGCCTTCGTGCGGGAGACGCAGCGCCTGCGCATCGGCAACGGGCTGGA
>JAEZMI010000378.1 GCA_023414975.1 Pseudomonadota bacterium
AACGGGCTCAGCACCCGCAGCCGGGGCGGCGGGGCGGGCAGCGCGGCAAATGTTTCGCCGGCGCCGGCGAAGGCGTGGCTCGCCCGCTCGCGCCCGTCGGCGCAGGTGATGAGCACGGGCTCCAGCCGATGGCGGTTCGCCTCCACCCACGCCTTGGCCTGATCGGGCGAGACGAGGTCCCAGAAGGCGGCGATCTCGCCATGGGTGGCGAAGCCGAGCCGTTCCAGCGCCGAGGTGCAGGCCCAGTCGAGGAAGGCGCTCGCGTCCACCTCCGCGCCGCGGTGCCGGGCCGGGATGACGCGCTCGGTGAGGTCATAGACCTTCTGGAAGCCTTCGCGCCCGGCGATGGCGAGCGCGCCGGTGCGCCAGTGATATTCGAGCGCGGTCTTTTCCGGGTGCCAGTTCCACCAGCCGCCGGGCGGGCGCTTCTCCGCCTCGAAATGCCGGGCCATCAGCCGGCCCTCGCGGCGCACGCGCTCCAGAACATGGTCGACGTAACGCTCGAACCCGTTCTCGTGCCAGCTGCGCCAGCGCTCGGCGAGGCTGGCGCGCTCCTGCGCGAAACGGTGCTTCCAGTAGGGGAAGAAGGCGGTCGGGATGATCGCGGCGTCATGCGTCCAGTGCTCGAACAGCGCGCCGTCCTTTTCCAGCAGCGACGCCAGATGCTCGCGCCGGTAGGCGGGGGCGCGGCTGAACAGGATGTGATGATGCGCGCGCTCGACCGTGGCGATGCTGTCCACCTGCACGAAGCCGAGCCGGGTGATGAGGGCGAGCAGGGAGGCCTTGCCGGCCGGGGCGCGCTCGCTCAGCCCCTGCATGGCGAGGAAGACGCGGCGGGCATCGGCATTCGTGAGGCGAATCGTCATGACCCGATCTTAAGGCCGCCTTTCGCGCGAGAACAGATGGAGTACGAAGCGCCCGCCGGTCGGCATCGCGGCGATTGCCGGCGGGGCGGAAGGCGGTTAGAAAGGCGGCACTGCACGAGGAGCGCGGTGCAGGCCGGACGGCCCCCGAGGCCGCCGGATGACCCGCGCGCGTGCACGTAAGCGTTAACGTCACTCAACGCGCATGATCGAGCGGCCTTCGGGGCGCGATCGGCGCGGCGTGTCCGTCCGGTCGGCCACGGGCCGGAAAGGACCGCGATGAACGCTGCCAGCCCCCTACCACCCGCCGCCCCCCTGCCACCCGCCGCCCCCGTGCTGAACCGCCAGCGCTTCGAGCCGAAGCGGCGCCGGCTCACCGTGCTCTCCACCGAGCGGGTGACGCCCTCCATGCTGCGGCTCGTGCTGGGCGGGGACGACCTTGCCGACTTCGTCAGCGCCGCCCCGGACGATCATGTGAAGATCGTGGTGCCCGGCGCCGACGGCGCGGAGGAGCGGCGCGACTACACGCCCCGCCGCTTCGACCCGGCCCGGCGCGAACTTACCCTCGACTTCGCGCTGCATGAGGCCGGCCCGGCGACGCTGTGGGCCCTGAAGGCCCGCCCCGGCGACGGGCTGGACGTGCTCGGCCCGCGCGGCTCTGCCGTCGTCGAGGGGGAGATCGGGCACTGGCTGCTGATCGGCGACGAGACGGCGCTGCCCGCCATCGGCCGGCGGATCGAGGAGGCGGCGGCGGGCACGCGCCTCACCAGCCTCGTGGCGGTGACGGGCGCGGCGGAGGAGCAGGCCTTCCGCACGGCCGCGACGCTGGAGGCGCGCTGGATCCACCGTCCCGCCAGCGCGCTGACCGATGCCGCTCCCTTCATCGCCGTGCTGGAGACGATGCCGCTGGAGCCGGCCACCTATGTCTGGGTCGCCGCCGAGGCCTCGGTCGCGCGGGGCGTGCGGGCCTATCTCACCGACAGGCGCGGCGTGCCGCTCGGCTGGATCAAGGCCGCCGGCTACTGGGTGATGGGCCAGGCCGACGCCCACGAAAAAATGGGCTGACGAAAAAATGGGCTGACGCGTCGTCTGGGCGGGAAAGTCAGGCCGGCGCGCTCTCGCCGGCCGTTTCCGGCGCCCAGGGCAGCAGGCGGGTCAGCGCCCGGTCGACCAGCGCGAACAGCAGAAGCGCCACGGCCAGAAGGACGGCGAGCGCGGCGAAGACCATGTCGGTCTGCATCCGCGCGTTGGAGTACAGCATGAGATAGCCGAGCCCGGCGGAGGCGCCGACCCACTCGCCGACCACCGCCCCGATCGGCGCGACGGCGGTCGCCACGCGCAGGCCCGAGGCGAGCTGGGGAAGGGCGGCGGGAACGCGGATCAGGCGCAGCGTCGTGAACGTGCCCGCGCCGTTCAGCCGGGCGAGGTCGACCAGCCCCTGCTCGGTCCGCGCGAGGCCATCGTGAAAGGCCGAGGCGACGGGAAAGAAGATGATGAGGCTCGCCATGACGATCTTCGAGGCGAGGCCGAAGCCGAACCAGATGACCAGCAGCGGCGCGATGGCGAAGACGGGCAGCGCCTGCGCCACCAGCAGCACCGGCCGCATGGCGCGGCGCGCCAGCGGGGAACTCGCCATGGCGAGCGCGCAGGCGATGCCGAGCGCCGAGCCGCAGACGAGGCCCAGCAGCATCTCGCCGAGCGTGACCAGCGCGTTCTGCCCGAGGATCGCGGCGTTGTTCCACCCGGTGATGGCGATGCGCAGCGGCCCCGGCAGGATGTAGGCGGGAATCGCCAGCACCCGCACCGCGCCCTCCCACAGGGCGAGCAGAACGAAAGAAAGGACGAGCCCGCGCCCGATACCGGCCATGCGGTGAATTCCTAAGTGAGGGTCATTGCTTATAGTGGGGGTGGCGACGCTGCGCGAGGGTGATGCCAGCGCGGTTCGTCGCGGGTGCCGGAAGGCTTGACGTCCAACGGCAGCGCGTCACTTCGATGGGGTCGATTGACCCAAGGGAAATAACTGGAGGCGCCAATGATCAAGGACATTCTCGTCAGTCTTCGTCTGGGCAGGGGGCCGGACGCCACGGTGGATTACGCGGTCTCGGCCGCGACCGCGCTCAACGCCCATCTCACCGGCGTCGCGGTGAGCTACGAGATCGACATTCCCCCGGTATACACCGAGGCCTTCTCCACGGATTTCCTTGAAACCCAGCGGGCCGAGAGCCGCCGGCTCGCCGACCGCGCCGTCGCCTATTTCGGCGAAGCCTCGCGCTCGGTCGGGCTGACCGGCGAGGTGCGGGTGATCGACGGCACGCCGGGCGGCGCGGCCGAGCAGATCGGCATTATGTCGCGGCTCTACGACCTCACCATTGTCGGCCAGTCGGACCCGGAGAAGATCGGCGCCGAGGAAGTCATCGCCGAGGCGGTGATGTTCGATTCCGGGCGACCGGTTCTGCTCGTGCCGTGCAAGCAGCAGAAGCCGTTCTCCGCCAAGCGCGTCCTCGTCGCGTGGGATGGCGGGCGCTCGGCGGCGCGCGCGGTGGCGGAAGCCCGGCCGCTGCTCGCCCATGCCCATCTGGTCGAGGCGGTGGTGGTGGACAGCGGGCGCACCCGCAAGCCCGACGCGCTGCCGGGCGCCGACCTCGCCCGCCATCTCGCCCGCCACGAGAAGACGGTGGAGCTGCGCCGCCTCACGCCGGCCTCCGGCGAAAGCGTGGCCGACGTGATCCTCAAGGAGGTCGAGGCGCGCGACATCGACCTCGTGGTCATGGGCGGCTATGGCCATTCGCGCCTGCGCGAATTCGTGCTCGGCGGCGTCACCCGCGACATGCTTGAGCGCATGCCCGTGCCGCTGTTGATGGCGCACTGAGGCGACGGCGCACAGAGGCCCGGCACCCGAGGTGCCGGGCTCTCCTCCGGCCGGTGGCGACGCTTGCCGTCCTACTCCGCCGGCGTTTCCGGCAAGGGGAAGGTGACGGCGACGCAGGTGCCGCGGTCGCGCGGGCGCCATTCGAGCGCGCCGTTGATGCTGCCGGCCATGGAGCGGACGATGCGGCTGCCGAGCCCGCTGCCCACCGCCTTGCCCTCGCCGGTCCAGCCGATGCCGTCATCCTCCACCACCAGTTCCGCCATGTGCGCGAGTTCATCGACCGACAGCCGCACCCGCACCTCGCCCGCCCCGTCGGGGCCATAGGCGTATTTGAAGGCATTGGTGACGAGTTCGGCCACGATGACGCCGATGGGCACCGCGCGGTCGGTCGGCAGGATCAGGTGATCGGTGGCAAGGGTGAGACGCGAGGTGTGCCCCGCCTGCCGCATGGAGCCGCCGATGTCCTCGATCAGCCCGTGCAGATATTCGTCGATCGCGACCACCCGCACATCCGCCGAGGTGTAGAGCCGGCGGTGCACGCCGGCGATGGCGAGGATGCGCGCCTGCGTCTCGGCCAGGGCCGCGCGGCATTGCTTGTCCTCGATGGCGTTGGACTGGAGGCGCACCATGGCCGAGACCATGGCGAGGCTGTTGGCGACGCGGTGATTGACCTCGGCCAGCAGCGCCTCGGCGCGGTCGCGGGCCTCGCGCACTTCCTGCTCGGCCTGCTCCTTGGCGCGGCGCAGGCGCGCGGTCTCGATCGCCTGGTCGATGGCCGAGACGAGAAGCTCGATGAACTCGACCTCGATGGTCTTCGGCACGTAATCCACCGCGCCGGCCTTCAGCGCCTGCACCGCCACGGTGGTCTCGGAGGACGCGGTCACATAGACCACGGGCGGGGCCGCCGCGCGCCCGCGCAGGGCGGTGAGCACGTCGATCCCGGTGCCCGTGGGCAGGAAATGGTCCAGCGCCACGACGTGGATGCCGTCTTCGTCGATGCGGCGCAGCCCGCTTTCGGCGTCGGCGGCGAGTTCGACCTCGTAGCCCCGGCGCGTCAGCGCCTTCTGCACCAGACGCGCCATGCCCGGATCATCGTCGATATAGAGGACACGGTGCAGACTGGCGGGCATGAAGGATCGCTTCTGGATCAGTTCGTCTCGGGGACTTGAATGACGGAGAAGAACAGCCCGAGCTGCCGGATCGCGTGGGCGAAGCTCTCATAATTCACCGGCTTGGTGATGTATACATTCGCGCCGAGATCGTAACAGCGCTGGATTTCGCGCGCGTCATCCGTGGTGGTGAGCACGACGACCGGCGTGCGCTTGGTGTGCGTGTTGCTCTTCACCTTTTCGAGGATCTCGATGCCGGTCATGTCCGGCAGGTTCAGGTCGAGCAGGATGAGCAGAGAGCGGCCCTGGCTCACCTCGCCCGAACCGTCCGGCCCGAACAGATAGGACAGCGCCGCCGTGCCGTTGCTGAAGGGCATGATGGCGTTGTTCACGCCGGCGCGGCGGATGTTCTTCTCGATGAGGCGGGCATGGCCCTCATCATCCTCGATCATGATGATGGTGACGGACTTGGCATTCTCGGTCACGCGGCCACACTCCTTGCTACGGCCCGCGGATAAGCGGGCAGGGTCAGCGTGAATACACTGCCTTGGCCAAAGGTTGAGTTAAGTGAGATATCCCCGCCGAGGTTCCGCGCCATGGTCCGCACATGGGCAAGGCCGATGCCCTCGCCCGGCTGGTCCTGCTGGCCGGAACGGCGGAACAGTTCGAAGACACGCTCATGGTCGCCCGCGTCGATGCCGCGGCCATTGTCCTCGACCGCGATGTCCACCAGCCCGCCGGGCCGCGCCTGGGCGCGGATGCGGACGCGCAGCGGCACGTCGGGGCGGCGGTACTTCACGGCATTGTCGAGCAGGTTGCCGATGATCTGCTCCACCGACAGACGGTCGGCGACGAGGCTCGGCACGCGCGACTCGATGGTGATGTCCCCCTGCGCCTCGGAGACCTGATGCTGCACGGCGGCGGCGGCGGCATTGAGCAGGGCGGGCAGATCGATGCGCTCGGGCTTCAGCACGCGCCGCCCCTCGCGCGACAGCTTGAGGATGGCGTTGATCAGCCCGTCCATCTTGCGGGTGGAGGAGCGGATGAAGCCGAGGGCCTCCGGCAGATCCTCGCGGGCGGCGAGGCGGACGGTTTCGAGGTCGGGCGAGCTGTCGTCGCCGTCATGGCGATCGACGAAGCCCTGGAGCGTGGCGACGCTCTGTTCGAGCTCCGAGGTGAAGCCCATGATGTTGACCAGCGGCGCCCGCAGATCATGCGTGACGATATAGGCGAAGCGCTGGATCTCCTCATTGGCGCGGCCGAGTTCCGAGGTGCGCTCGCGCACGCGTTCCTCAAGGCTGACATTGAGCTGCTCGATGTCGCGCCGCGCCTCGGCGAGCTGGCGCAGATACACGAAGATCGTGACCATGCCGGCGATGGTGACGCTGAGGACGAACAGGCCGCCGCCGACCGAGACCCACCAGAGCGCATTGGCGCTGGCGGCCTGTTCGGCATTGATCTCCAGAAGATGGTCCTCCACCTTCTTGAGGATGGTGTTGAAGGAGGCGCGGGCGCGGTCCATCAGCTGCTTGCCGGTGTCGCTGCGCACGATATCCACC
>JAEZMI010000438.1 GCA_023414975.1 Pseudomonadota bacterium
CCGCGCCGGCCGGCGACGCCCGGCGCGCCCCTAAACATCCACCACAATGACGAGATAATTTCAGAGTAAAATAGTACTATTTATGGTATCATATTATTCGGGTATGCCGTCCAAGTTGGTCATTGTGGCCTCATAGCCACAAGTTCTCATCTTAATTGACCGTTATTGATCCCGGCATAGAAATGCCGCCGATCATCGGCTTTACATGAGGCCGACATCACCGAAGAGGATCGAACGGTTTGATTATCCGTAGGTCAAAGGCGCGTCTCGCCGGGCTCGCCGCGTTGTGTCTGACCCTAGGCGGCTGCGTGTTCTTTCCGGGGTCGGGGCCGACCACCCAGGAGGTGATGCAGCCCCGGGAAGAGCCGACGGACTATGTGATCGTCGATGTCGATGCCTTGACTGTCCAGGCCATGGGGCTGTGGCGGTCGACTAGTCTCGTCCGCAGTTTCGGGGCGGCGCGTTCGGCGCCGGAGACACGGGTCAATGTGGGTGACGTCGTATCCATCGCCATCTGGGAAGCCAGCGGCGGCGGCCTGTTTGGCGGCCGCACGATGGTGGATACCGGCTCCGGCAGCGAGACTCTCCCTGCGCAGGTGGTAGGGCGTGACGGCCGTATCAAAGTACCGTATGTCGGCGAAATCTCCGTGGTCGGCAAGCGCCCCAGCGACATCGCCAAGACGATCGAGCAGGGCCTGACCGGCAAGGCGATCGAGCCGCAGGTGCTGGTGACGCTGCCGCAGCAGAGTTCGGCCTCCGTGGTCGTTGTGGGCGACCTCACGGGCGCCGGACGGGTCAATCTCAACGTCAAGGGCGACCGGCTGCTCGAAGTCATCGCCCAGGCCGGCGGCATCAAGGGCGCGGCGCATGAGAGTTTCGTGCGCGTTACCCGCGGCAATCGCAGCACGACGATGCAGCTCGCCGCCATTCTCGCCAACCCGGACGAGAACATCTACATGCAGCCGGGCGACACCATCTATGTTTTCAAGCGTCCGCAAAGCTTTACGGCGCTTGGCGCGGTAAGGGCCGCCGGCGAGATGCCGATCGACCGCGAAGAGTTTACCGTGGCGGAGGCGATGGGCGTGTCGGGCGGTCTGGTGGACAGTCAGGCCGATCCGAGCGGCATTTTCATCTTCCGCTACGAGCAGCCCTCCGTGGTGCGGGCCTTCAACCCGGAGACCCCCCTGCTCAACGGCAACAGCCTCGTGCCCGTGATCTACCGGCTGAATCTGAAGGATCCCAGCGGCTATTTCATCGCGCGCGCCTTCCCGGTGCGGGTCGGCGACATCGTCTATGTGGCGAACGCGCCGGGTGTCGAGTTCTCGAAGTTCCTGCGGATGGCGCAGACGATCACCTCGACGATCCGCTCGAACGCGGTGGCGATCTCCGACTGAGGTGCGCCACCTTGCGGGCGACAGTGTGGCGTTGTCGCCCCCGCTGGCCCAATGCGTTGACATGGCTCGCTTATTCAGGCGTCGATCGCAGAGGGGTCGGCGCCGAACTGCGCGCTGTGCAGTTGGAAATAAAGGCCGCGCCGCGCTAACAGCGCTTCATGCGGGCCCTGCTCGGCGATGCCGTCCGGCGTCACCACGACGATGCGGTCGGCGTTCTGGATCGTGGCGAGACGGTGCGCAATGACCAGCGTCGTGCGCCCGCGCGCCAGCTCGTCCAGGGAGCGCTGGATCTCCCGTTCGGTGTGGGTGTCGAGCGCCGACGTCGCCTCGTCCAGGATGAGAATCGGCGGATCTTTCAAGAAGATACGGGCAATGGCGAGGCGCTGCTTCTGCCCGCCGGAGAGCTTCACCCCGCGCTCGCCGACGACCGTGTCCAACCCTTCCGGCAGTTCGGCCAGAAGATTGTCCAGCCGCGCGCGACGGGCCGCCAGGCGGATCGCGTCCTCATCGGCGTCGAGCCGGCCATAGGCGATGTTCTCGCGGATGGTACCGCCGAACAGGAACACGTCCTGCTGGACGATGCCGATGTTGCGGCGGAGCGAGGCGAGGGTCATGGCGCGGATGTCGGTGCCGTCGATGCGGATGCGGCCGGCATCGACCTCGTAGAAGCGCGGCAGCAGGGAGAGGAGCGTCGTCTTGCCGGCCCCCGACGGGCCGACGAAAGCGACGGTTTCTCCGGCACTTATGGTGAGATCGATGCCGCTCAGGATCGGCCGGTCCGGCGTGTAGCCGAAGCGCACGCCCTCGAAGGCGATGTCGCCGCGCAGATGGCCGACCACCCGCGCGTCCGGCCGGTCGGCGACATCGGGCTCCGTCGCCAGCAGCTCCTGGTAGCGGCGGAAGCCGGCGATGCCCTTCGGATAGCTCTCCATCATGGCCGCGATCTTGTCGAGCGGGCGGTAAAACACCGAGACGAGAAGGAGAAAACTGACGAATCCACCGATACTTAGCGTGCCTCGGACGACGAACCAGCTGCCCGCCAGCATGACCGCGAGCTGCACGAAACGCATCGCCATGTAGTTGAGCGCCTGGCTGGCGGCCATGATGCGGTAGGCGTCGAGCTTGGTATCTTTATACCTCTGATTATCACCGGCGAAGAGGCGCCGCTCATAGGCCTCGTTGCCGAAGGCCTGAACCACGCGGATGCCGCCGATGTTCTCTTCCAGCCGCACGTTGAAGTCCCCGACACGGCCGAATTGCGCCTGCCAGTTCTGCGTCATGCGGCCGCCATAGCGGGCGACAATGAGTGCAGTGAGGGGGACGATCAGTGCAGTGAGGAGCGCCAGAGGCGGGTGAACCCACAGCATGAGCACGAAGGCGCCGATGAACGTCATCACCGCGATGAACAGGTCCTCGGGGCCGTGATGGGCGATCTCGCCGATCTCCTCCAGGTCCTTGGTCACGCGGGCGAGCAGGTGGCCGGTCTTGAAGTTGTCGTAGAAGCGGAAGGACAGCTTCTGGAGATGGGAGAAGGCGCGCTCGCGCATCTCCGTCTCGATGTTGATGCCGAGCACATGGCCCCAATAGGTGACGACGGCCATCAACCCGCTGTTGAGCAGGAACACGGCGAGCAGCGCGATGGCGGCGAGCACGATGAGCTGAAGGTCGGCCTGCGGCAGCAGGACGTCGACAAAGCCCTTCATGGCCATGGGGAAGCCGAGCTCCAGCACGCCGGACAGCACGGCGCAGCCGAAATCCAGAAGGAACAGCCGCTTATGCGGGCGGTAATAGGCGAAGAAGGCCCTCAGCATGGCCGGATGCCTCCTGGGCTGCGCGGGACGGCCGCATCGGCGGCGTGAAGAGTGCTGGAGATCATCGGTCCTGCCGTCGGCGCCGGGCGCCGCCTGTGCCGCGCCGCGGGAAGGCACGCGGGTCGCGTTCATGAAGCTTCGCCCTCATGTGCCGCGAAGCGGGGCGGGCGGCAAGCATCCCTTACGCCGGCGCGGTACACCGCACGGGAACGTTGCCGCCGGGCCGCAGGCCGGCCACGCGCTCGACCATCGGCGCGTTGCCAAACCCGTGACACGGGCGCATGGAAGAGGTTCAGTATGGCCATGCCCGAGGGCGTCGCGGGCTGCCGCGCCCCGATGATGGCCGCCCGCGTGTCGTCGTCCCGGAATAGCTCCTTCATGTCTTCACCTGCCGCTGGCGGCCTTCCCGCCCCCCGCCCACCGCTCTCCGCCTATGGCCATCTGCTGGCGATCTACATCGTGTGGGGCGGCGCCTATCTCGCGGTGAAGATCTGCGTTTCCGGCCCGGCGATGGTGACGGTGTTCCAGCTCCAGTCGGTGCGGATGTGGGGCGCGTCGCTGCTGCTCTCGCTGGTGGCGCTGATGCGCTGCGGGCCGCCGCGCCGGCCGACCCGGTCCGACCTGATGATCTGCGCCGCCAGCGGCATCCTCATGTGGGTGGCGGGGAACGGGCTGGCGACGCTTGCCTCCAAGCACGCGACCTCCAGCTTCATCGTCATGGCGATGGGCGCCATCCCGCTTTTCAGCTGCCTGCTGGAGCTGCTGATCGCCCGGCGTGTTCCCTCGCTTCGGGTGGTGGCCGGTCTCTGCCTCGGCCTCGCCGGGCTCTTCCTCGTGGTCTCGCCCACGCTGTTCGAGGCGCACAGCGCCATCATCGAGCCGGGCTACGGGACCTTCACCGTGGCGATCCTCATCGCCGCCGGCATAAGCTGGTCGCTCGGCACCATCGTCCAGCGCCCGCTGATGCAGCGCATGGCGACCGAATGGGCCGCCGCCTTCCAGATGCTGTCGGCCGCGCTCGTGCTCACCGTGTTCGCCGGGTTCGAGCACGCGCCGCTGCCCGAGGCGCCGAGCCTGCGGCAATGGCTGGCCTTCGGCTTCCTCCTCGTCTTCGCCTCGGTGATCGGGCTCACCTCCTATATCCGGGTGCTGCGCGCCTTCACCCCGACCGTGGCGACCACGTTCGCCTATGTGAACCCGATCATCGGCGTGCTGCTGGGCTGGATCATCCTCGACGAGACCCTGTCGCCCATCTCGCTCGCCGGCCTCGCGGTGGTGCTCACCAGCATCGCCATCGTCCTCAGCGGGCGGCGCTAGGGCGCGGCGCTGACGGCGCGGGCGGCGCGCTGCCGCCCTACCTGAAGGAGGCCGATGCTGGCGAGAACCAGAATGATCGCGCCGATCTCCAGCGCGCCGACCTTTTCACCGGCGGCCCAGCCGATCAGCAGCGCGATGCTCGGCGTAAGGTAGGTCGCGCCGGACGCGGCGACCGCGCCGAGTTCCTGCAGGAGATAATAATAGATCAGGAACGCCATGCCCGTGCCCAGAACGCCGAGGCCGAGAGCGACACCCGCGGCCGCGTGCCCGCTTTGCAGGATATCGCTCATCCCCGTTCGATCCGTGACGGCAAGGAGCATCAGGAGCGCGAGGCCCGTCTGCCATGTCGCCAGCGCCAGAGGCGGCAGGTTGTGCGGCGATAGGTAGCGGCGGACATAGACATAGGAGACGCCGAGGATGGTGGCGCCGCCGAGCATCCAGAGAACGCCGCTCAGATCGATCGTCCGGTCCGCGCCTTCCCAGGGCCGCGCGATCAGCACGATGCCGGAGAAGCCGAGAAGAACCCCGGACAGCATCAGCGCGTTCGGCTTCTCGGAACGAAGGAAAAGCAGGGTGGCGAGGGTGGTGAACAGCGAGATGGAGCCACCGAGGACACCCGCGATGCCCGACGGCAGGCGCGCCGTCGCTTCGGCAATCGCGAAATAATAGAAGGCCGTCGCAAGCGCCGCCATGACCAGAAAGTGCGGCAGGTGGCGGAGCTGGTCCCGGCGGATCACCCCCGTTCGCCACGCCACGACGACCAGCGGCACGAAGCCGAAGAACACGCGCAGCAGCGTGATCTGGGCCGGACTGATGAACTCGGCGGCCCATTTCATGTAGATGAAGTTCGAGCCCCAGAAGAGGCCGAGCAGGCCGAACGCCGCATAGGTCAAACCCATCGGGCACGCTCCTCGAAGTACACGGCATCGGACGGGACGGGGCGGCCTTTGCGAGGACCGCCCGTCACGCTCGAACCGATTTTACCTCCTGCGGGAGGCGCTCCGGGCCGGATAAGATTTGCCGTCTGACTGTAGAAAATCTATAGTCTTGGGCCATGCGGCACGACCGGCGGCTTCCTTCCCTCAATGCCTTGCGCGCCTTCGAGGCGACGGGCCGGCGATCGAGTTTCAAGGCGGCCGCGAACGAGCTGGGGGTCACGCAGGGTGCCGTGGCGCAGCAGGTCCGGGCGCTGGAAGACTGGCTCGGCTTCCGACTTTTTCTGCGGCAGCAGCGCGGTGTCGTGCTGACCGAGCGGGGGCGCGGCTATTTCGCGGATGTTCATCGCGCCTTCGAGCAACTGATGGGCGCGACGGACGCCGCGCTCGCCCGCAAGAGGGTCGTCACCGTCAGCGTCACCCCGACATTCGCGGCCAAGGTGCTCATTCCCAACCTTCCCGCCTTCGCCGCCGAGCATGGCGACATCGAGCTGCGCATCCTGGCCAGCGATGCGCTCTGCGACTTCGAGCGGGATGGGGTCGATCTCGCGGTTCGGCCGACGCGGCCGCCCTTTCCGCTGGGTATCGCGGCGCGGCTGCTGTTTGCCGACATGATCGTGGTCGCGAGCCCCCGACTGGTGGGAGCCCGCGCGCTGCCGCTGTCGCCCGACGACATCGCCGCCGCGACCTTGCTGCATGACGGCCAGTCCGACTGGGAGCCCCTCCTCAAGGGACGACCGGCGCGCGCCTTCCTGCGCATCAACCAGGCCGCCCTCGCCATCGACGCCGCCGCCGCGGGGCAGGGGCTGGCGATGGCGAACCCGGTGTTCATGTCCGAGGAGTTGAAGAGCGGGCGTCTGGTCCGGGTCGTGGAGGAGACGGTGAAGACCACCCTCGCCTACTATCTCGTCGCGCCAAAAACCACGCCGGCCAGGCCGGATGCGGCAGCGGTGGCGCGCTGGATTGCGGGGCTGGTCGGGCAATCGGCCTAGGCCGGGCCGCAGTCTCAAAATACCGACGAAGCAAAAGCGAGAAAATAGAAGCCGAGCTGGCGGATTTACCGCCGATTATACTCGGACACCTTGACCATTCATCAATGTACCTTTGAAGGTATTATTTCATTTTACGTGTTTTATATTTTGATAAGAAGAGGAACATGACCTTCCCCGGACGATTGATCGAGCACCGCAGCGGCGGTGGCGTGAACCGTGCCGCGCCGTCTGCTCCAGATCGATCCAGCCATCTGTGGAGACTGCAATGTTCTATACCGACGGGAAGCTCCAGTACCCGGTCCGCGTCGAGCGGCCCAACCCGGTCTTTGCCCGCGCCCTTCAGCAGGCGATCGGCGGCGTCGAAGGCGAGATCCGCGTTGCGCTGCAGTATATGTTCCAGGCTTTCGGCGCCCGCGGCCCGGCCAAGTATCGCGACATGCTGCTCAACACCGCGACGGAAGAGCTCGGCCATATCGAGATGCTGTCCACGGCGGTGGCGCTCAATCTGGAGAACGCGCCGCTGTCGCTGCAGGAGGAAATCGCCGGCGATACGATGGGCGGGGCGGTGCTGAACGGCATGGACATGCGCCACATCCTCTCCACCGGCCTCGCGGCCCTGCCGGCCGACGCCAATGGCGTGCCGTTCAACTGCTCGCATGTCTACGGCTCCGGCAACATCGCCGCCGACATGTACGCCAATGTCACGGCGGAAAGCTCCGGCCGGGCGCTGGCGGTGCGGCTCTACAACATGACGGACGATCCGGGCATGAAAGACATGCTGTCCTTCCTCATCGCCCGCGACACGATGCACCAGCAGCAATGGCTCGCCGCCATCGAGGAGATGGGCGGAGCCGCGGTGCTGCCGATCCCCAACAGCTTCCCGCAGGAGGAGGAGAACCGCGACTTCTCCTATGTCTATCTCGGCCACATGATCGACGGGACGATCCCGACCGGCCGCTGGAGCGAGGGGCCGAGCATGGACGGGACGGCGGAATTCTCCGCCCGCATTTCCGAACCGCTCGGCGGCAAGCCCCAGCTCGCGCCCGCCCGCCCCGATAGCGGCGCGCAGCAGGAGCAGACCACCAAATCCGGCATGACGGGCGTGGTCGGCGCCGTCGAGGGCTTCGTCGAGCGCAATATGTGAGCGGCCGCCGCCGGCTCAGACCGACGGCACCAGCATCGGCCGGAAGCCGGGCGCGGGGTGGGTGCGCGAGGCGCCATCCAGTTCCGCGCTCGCGCCACCCGCCCGGTGCAAGGGCAAGGCATCGAGGGCGAAGGCGACGATCCGTCCGGTGTCGTCGCCGAAGAGCTCGGCGCCTTCCAGCACGGCCCGCGCGAGGCGCATTTCCAAGAGGGTGGTGTCGGCGCCGGCTTCGGACAAGGAGGGAGCGGCGGCGAGGCGCGCCTTCACCTCCGCCATGCAGCGATCGAGAAGCGCGACGTTCAGCGGCTCATCCTGGGTCATGGGCATCTCCTGAGCGCAGGGCGTTCTCAAGAATCACAAACGCGGGCGGCGGCGCCATAACCTAGGTTAAATCGTCAGCGCGAGATGAGGCGCCATGCACGCGGGGTAGGACGGGTGCAGCATCGCCGCGGCCCGCAGCTCCGGCAGGCTGCGGATGTCCAGCCGGCGATGGCTGAGCGTGATCAGCCCGGCGGCGCGCAAATCCTGAAGCGTGCGGTTGACATGCACCGGCGACAGGCCGGCGGCGTCGCCGATATCGACCTGGGTCGCCGGAAAATCGCAGCGGTTGCCGTTGGTGAGGCCCACACCGCGCAGACGCAGATGCACATCGAAGAACAGATGCGCGAGACGCTGAAACGCCACGCGCTGGCCAAGGCTCACCGTCCATTCCCGCTGCGCGCCGATATCCATCAGCGTCTGCACCCACAGGGCACGGGCAATGGCGGGATGATCGGCGATCAGCCGCTCCGCCTCGTCGCGGCGCAGATCGGCATAGATCACATCGGTCAGCGTTCCGATGGAATGATCCATCCGGGCGAGCCAATGCATGTAAGCATCGCAGATGTCGCCCGGCAGAAGAAAGCCGAGGAGCTGGCGCTTGCCGTTGCCCAGCAGCTTGTAGCGCGAGGCCCAGCCGGATAGGATGACGCGCAACCCGCTCGCCGGCTCGCCCTCCTCCCCGAGATCGGTGCGGGCGGGCGCGGCGCGCAGGCGCGTGCGCAGCAACGCCTCCAGCGGCGCGAGATCCTCAAGCGCCACCCCGCTGGCGGCGGACAGGCGCTGGAGCAGCGCCTCTACGGTTTGATGCAGTCGGGAATCGGATGCCATGCAGCCTCCTCTCAGGGATGCTGTTTGAGGGTTGGGGCCGCTTACGGCGCCAAGGCAACCGGCGGATGCAGTATGAACCGGTTTTGCGGATCACGACGGTACGGTGAGACGCCCGCCGCGCTTTGGAGCATTTTCGCGCGAGATGGTCCAAGGTTCGCGCGGAAAACGCTTGTCTGCCAATACGCTAAAATCTCCGAGCGATGCGGCTTGCCTAAAGACTCGGGCCGGATACGCCAGGCGCGCCGGCGTCATCGGTCCGGCGACGGTTCTCGTCCTCCGTGCGGCGGGGGGCGCGGCCCACATCGCCGGCAAGGCTCGCGAAGTCGAGCGGCGCTTCGCCGCGCAGAAGCGCGCGTTGCAGGAAGCGGATCGGGAAGCGGATCGCTTCCTCGTTCGAATCGCTCAACGCGGGCTTGGCGCCGACGCCCTGCTCGGCGGCCGCCAGGACTTCGTCGAGTTCCGCCTCCGAGGCGATCCCCTTGCGCCGGAGAAGATCGAGCAACGCGGCGAGGGTGAGAAGCAAACCTTCCATCTGCAGGTTCGCGGTGTTCATCGCCGCTCCTCCAGCCAGGAGACCGCGGCGAGCGTCAACGCCATCGCGCCATAGGTGACGCCGATGGCGCCGGGGCTCACCACCTTTTCCCAGCCGGGTGTCAGCCTCTTGGGGACAAGGCCGTAATCGACCGCCGCGGCAAGGGCGGAGACGGCCAGCGCGTCGCCAAGCCTGGTGCGGCCGGGATAGAAGCGCCGCGCCGCCTCGAACAACCCCGCCCAGAGGATCGACGCGGCATGATGGGTCACGAACCCGAGGACCGTATGTTCCACGTCGATGCGGCGGAAACGGCCCGCGTCCTCGCCCCAGTACCAGTGGCTGGTCGCGTTCGCGGGTTGGGCGAGGTGGCGTCCCTCCCGCCGGGCGAGGCCCGCCAGAACGCCCGTGGTGACGAGGCTCGCGGCGGTGCCGGATATGAGGCTGCGAAGGAGCAGAGGGTGCATTCCGGCCTCCACTTCAGTTATGACCGGAGCCGGGCTCGGCCATCTTGCGGTGCTGCTCGGCAAGCATGCCCGCGGGCATGAGGTTGGCGGCGGCGGTCATGGCCTTGTTCTTCCAGCCGCTCACCACATCGCCCTCGCCCTTCATCATGGCCTCGAAGCCGACCTTGGCGACATCGGCGGGGTCGTCCTTGCCGTCGTCCTGCCCGACCTGGGTGTCCAGCATGTCGGCGCGGGCGAAGAACTCCGTGTCGGTCGGGCCGGGCATGAGGCAAGTCACGGTAACGCCGCTGTCCTTGAGCTCGTTACGCAGCGCGAAGGAGAAGGAATTCAGGAACGCCTTGGTGCCGTTATAGACCGCCTGGAACGAGCCGGGCATGAAGCCGGCGATCGAGCCGGTGATGAGGATGCGTCCCGCGCGTTGCGCCCGCATCTCCCGGCCGATGAGCTGGATGAGCATCAGCGTCCCGGTGACGTTGGTGTCCACGACATGCCGCCAGTCGGCGGGGTCCTGGTCGAGGAAGCCGTGGCCGAGGCCGAGCCCCGCATTGGCCATCAGAAGCTCCACCGGGCGAGCCTTGGCGCGGATGACGGTGACGAGCTGGCCGACGCCATCCGCGGTGGAGAGATCGCACTGTACCGGCGTCACCGACGGCGCGAGCGCGCGCAACTCCCGCGCGGCTTCCTCAATGCGCGGTTCGTTCGCGGCGATGACGAGTTCGTAGCCACGGGCGGCGGCGATGGTGGCGAGTTCGCGCCCGATGCCGGTGGACCCGCCGGTTATGATCGCGAGGGGACGCGGTGTCGCGGCCATGGGAGTCTCCTCAGGGCTTGAGAACGACCTTGATGCAGCCGTCCTGCTTATCGCGGAACGTCTTGTAGAGCTCGGGCCCGTCTTCCAGCCGAGCCGTGTGCGTGATGACGAAGGAGGGGTCGATCTCCCCGTTCACGATGCGGTCGAGAAGCTGCGGCAGGTAGTGCTGGACCGGGGTCTGGGCCATGCGGAAGCGCAGGCCGCGATTGATCGCCGCGCCCATCGGCACTTTGTCGAGCAGGCCGCCATAGACGCCGACAATGGAGACGGTGCCGAAGTTGCGGCAGCAATGGATCGCCTGGCGCAGCACATGGGGCCGATCCGTGCCGAGATAGAGCGCGGTCTTCACGCGATCCACCATGGAATCGGCGCTCGCCATGCTCTCCGCCTCGGTGCCGACCGCATCGATACAGGCATCGGCGCCGCGCCCATGGGTGAGGTCGAGCACGCGCCCATAGAT
>JAEZMI010000002.1 GCA_023414975.1 Pseudomonadota bacterium
TCTTTATAGTCTATATTAAATATAGATAAAAATAATATTATTCCTACTATTGCAACTAATAGTGGATTAAGTACAGGTGACTTTAATTTGTTTTTTATATATATTCCTATATTAAAAAATAAAATAGTAAGTACAATTCCAAATATAGGAGTTTTTAGTACATTATACATATTTAAACCTCTCTTAGTATTTTCTCTTAATCATTTTTTCTACAACTATAGCCGTTATACTCATAACTAATATAGTACTTATTATTATAGTTATAGCTAAAACTATAATATTTGAACTTATTATATCTAATGATTGAATTAAAGATACTCCTGCTGGGATAAAAAATATAGCCATATTATCTAGCAAGAAATTACTTATATCTTCTACTTTGTCTATTTTTATTATACCTATTTTCAATAGTAAAAATAGTATTATAATGCCTATTATACTTCCTGGAATAACAATAAAATTACTTATTATAGAACTTATATATTCTCCAAGAGCTAATATAACAAGTATTAAGCTAAATTGTTTTAATAATTTCATATTTATCCTCCTATTTTATTATTAAAAAATTAGAAGGAGGTTTTAAATTCCCCCTTCCAACTTTATGATTTATATATAATTATACTTATCTTTTTTCAAATGTAAATTCTATATATACTATTTAAATAATATTTCACCTTTTTTATTTATATAGTTATTATTATCACCTTCAATTAACTGAGCATAATCACCTTCAAAATCTGAAACAGCAGTTAATGTTGGTAATATTTTAACTTCACCTGATTTATCTATAAATCCCCATAATCCACCTTTAGGTGTAGATGTTCCTCTGCTTAACCAATTAGACCCTACATTAAATCTAGCTAAACCATTATTAAAGTCACAAGCATAGTCAAAAACAGGATCTATAATAAGTTCTCCTTTATTATTTATATATCCCCATTTATCACCTAAACATACTGCTGCCACATCTTCACTAAATGGTTTTGCTCTTTCATATTTAAAATCTATAACTATATCACCCTTATTGTTTATATATCCCCATTTATCATTTAGTCTTATTGCAGCTAAACCATGTGAAAAATCTGTTGCTATATCAAATTCTGGTGTTATAGCAAACTCCCCATCTTTATTTATATACCCATATTTATTTTTAGTTTCTACTAGTGCTAAACCTTCACTAAATTTATTTACATAAGTAAATGAAGGTTTTATTATAGTATTTCCATTTTTATCTATATATCCCCATCTTTTATTTATTTTAATTCCTGCCATACCTTCACTAAAATTTGAAGCTGATTCATATTTAGTTTCTATAACTTCATTTAAATTTTTATCTATATATCCATATCTTCCTTCAAATTTTATTCTAGATAATCCTTCAGAGAAGTCTGATGCACTATCTAAGTGTATAAATATATTATTTTTACCATATTCATCTATATAACCAAAAACCCATCTTATTGACTTTCTTATTCGTTTTATATAGGTTATTACACAATATCCTTCTCTAAATCTTTCAGAAACATATTTGAACTTTGGCTTTATGACTAAATTATTTTCTGAATCTACAAAACCATATTTTCCATTTTTTAAAATAGGAAGAAATAATTTTTTATCGTGCATTTTTGTCCTCCTTTTATATTAACAATTCAAGTTATAAACTTTTTAGCTTCAATTTTATAAATACATATTATTAATATTTATTACTAGTATAAAAAAAAAAGAACGTCTACTTGACGTTCTCTTAGTTATTTTTCTTTTAATATTTCTTTCACCTTTGAATTGTTATAAATACTATCTGGGTCTTCTGCTCTTAAGCTATAAAACATCTTTTTAGCATTTTCTAAATCTCCGTTATTATAATATATCATTCCCATATTATAATAACAATCATCAAAATAATTTTCTGAGCTATTATAAGTATACACATACTTTTTATAATATTTTATAGCTTCATCATAATTTTTTAACTTTTCATTTAAATATGCTACCTGATATATAGCTTCTGATATATATTTTTTTGTTTTACCATTTTCAACCACTAGTTTATAATACTTTATAGCTTCTGATGTATCTCCCTGTGATTTTAGTTTTTGAGCTTTCTCAGATAACTCTTCTTCATCTGCTACGATAATTTCAGTTTGGGTTTCTACTATTGATTCTTCTTTATTTTTCATTTCCTCTAGTTCACTATTAATTTTATTTAATTTATCGTTTGTTTGATTTATTTTTTCTTCTTTTTCATTTATTTTACTACTTAATTGCTCTAGTTTATTTTTACTATTACTATACAATACTCCTATACCTATAACTAAACCTAAAATTATTGATATATATATATATTTGCCTTTATTAGTACCTTTTTTATTATCAACTTTTTCTTCTTGTACATCTTGTATATTTTCTTTTATCTCAAACATAGGATTATCTTTATCTATGTATTTTAATATATTTAAATACTCATTAGATTTATTTTCATTTCCTAATTTATTATATATTAAATGTAATAATAAATAAGGTTCTATTAAATCTGGTTGTTCAGTTGTTATATTCTCATATATTTGTATTCTTTCTTCATTTAGTCGTTTATTAATAAATCTAATTGCATGATTATATCTACTTAAGAAAATACCAA
>JAEZMI010000030.1 GCA_023414975.1 Pseudomonadota bacterium
CACCTGCCTTGCGCGCGGCGGGATACCGCGAGGTGACGATAAGCGGCGCCATGGTCTTTGTGCGGCCGGCGGCGCGTTCGCCCTCAGGCGGCGGCATCGCGCCCGGCTCACCGGGCATCGCCGACGAACGCCACCACCAGTTCGCGCCGGTGGGGCCGCGCGCGGTGCTCGATGAGGTAGATGCCCTGCCAGGTGCCGAGCGCCATGCGCCCGTTCATCACGGGAATGGCGAGATGGATGCCGGTGAGCACGCTCTTCACATGGGCGGGCATATCGTCCGGGCCTTCGAGATCATGCACCCAGCCGGCATGTTCCGGGGCGAGGCGGTCGAGAGCGGTGAGCAGATCGACCTGGACCTCGGGACTGGCGTTCTCCTGAATGGCGAGCGAGGCCGAGGTATGCCGGCAGAACAGACTCACCTCGCCGTCGGCCGCGCCGATCGTGGCGAGAAACTGGCGGACCGCGCCCGTGACCTCGGTGAAGGAGCGCCCTTTCGTGTCGACCGTCAGCACGCTGGAAAAGCGCCGCGTCACGGGCGTTTCGCGGATTTCTCCCCGACCTATGCGGCTCACGGCGCTACCTCCCGGCCTTAAGGTAAACTGGACGAACGCGTCCCACTGGGTTTGGATAGGACGGATCAGCCATCGATGACAGACCCCATCCCCTCCCGTTCACGGAGCGTGCATCGTTCATGTCGTCTGCCTCCGCCGACCCCCGCCCGACCCGCGCCGACACCCACGCGAACACCCGCGCGGCCCTGAAGCTCGACCCCGCCGTCTTCGATCCGGCCGCCATCGCGCCCGACACCCGCGCGCTCAATGCCGCCATCATCAAGGCGCTCGGCGCCGTGCCGGACCGCTGGGTGTTTCCCATGGCGATGCTGCGCAAGCTGCGGCTGGAGGGCAAGGGACCGTTCCCGCTGGCGCCGGAGAGCCCGTATGCGCAGGTAATCGAGATTCCCGGCCGGCGCGGCCCGGTGGCGCTGCGCGTGCTCACCCCTCCGGTCTCGCCCAAAGGCGTCTATCTCCACATCCATGGCGGGGGCTGGTGCCTCGGCTCGGCGCGGGAGAATGACGGTATCAACCACCGCTTCGTCGAGCACACGGGCTTTGCGGTCGTCTCGGTGGATTACGGTCTCGCCCCCGAACAGCCCTGGCCGGCGGCGCCGGACGATTGCGAGACGGCCGCGCTCTGGCTGGTGCGCGAGGGACGGGCCCGCTTCGGCACCGATCGCTTCGCCATTGGCGGCGAATCGGCGGGCGGCAACCTCGCGGTGGCGACGCTGCTGCGGCTGCGCGACCGGCACGGGCTGACGCCCTTCCGCGCCGCGAACCTCACCGCCGGCTGTTACGATCTTGGCCTGACGCCGAGCGCGCGGCGCTGGGGCGAGGAGCCGCTGGTGCTGAACACGCGCGACATCAACGTCTTCGTCGGCCACTATCTGCGCGAGGGCGGCGATCTCGCCGATCCCGACATCTCGCCGCTCCATGCCGATCTCAAGGGCCTGCCGCCGGCGCTGTTCACGGTGGGCACGCGTGACGCATTGCTCGACGACACGCTGTTCCTCGCGCCGCGCTGGCTGGCGGCGGGCAACGCCGCCGAGTTCGCCGTCTATCCCGGAGGCTGCCACGTCTTCATCGGCTTTCCCGGCACGCTGGCCGACCAGGCGCTGGCGCGCAGCCACGCCTTCATCAGCGCCTGCTGACGGCGCTGGCGCCGCTCAGAGCTTTTCGCCCTGCCCGGCCTGGTCGCCGCGCAGGCGGTTGACCATGTCCATGAAGCGGCGGAAGGCGTGTTCGGCGACGTCGAGCGCCTCGTCGAGCCGCTTGCGGGCCTCTTCCGTCATCGGCGCATCGGGCGCGCCGTCCTTGGGCGGGGCCATGATGTCCGGCACGCCGGCGCGGCCCTTCTCCAACTCGGCGATGCGGGCCTGAAGGCGGCTAATCTCCGCCTCCAGCGCGGCGCGATCCTCCGGCACCGCCTCGCAGACATAGGCGCCGGCGCGGGCCGAGCAGAAGGAAAGCGCGCCGCTGCGCGTGTCGAGCTTCAGCACGCCGCCTTCCACCGCCTGAAGCGTGTAGCCGGGCGCCGGGGCCGCGGGGCCGGAGGGGCCGGTGGCGGCGCCCGCCTGCGCGAACGCGCCGCCCGTCAGGGCCAGCGGAAGGGCCGTCAGAGCGGCGAGGGCCGCGAGGTGGCGAAGCGCCGCCATGGTGTCCTCCGTCATCGGGGCGCCACGGGGGGCGGCGCCGTTTCAGGGTGTGAACGGCGCGCGGCCGCTGGCGAGGGCGGCGTCGAGCAGATCGAGCCGGTCCTGTCCCCAGAACACCTCGCCATCGAGAACATAGGAAGGCGAACCGAAGACGTCAGCCTCCACCGCGGCATCGTGATTGGCCTTGTAGACGGCGCGCGTCTCCTCGCCCTGCGCGCTCTCCAGCAGGCCGGCGGGCAGGCCGAGCTCCGCGAGCACCGCGGCGAGCGTTGTGGGATCGGCCATGTTCTCCTGGCGCTGCCAGACGCCGGCGCCGAGGCGGGCGGTGAGCGGGGCGGGATCATGGCCCGCGAGCTGGGCGGCGATGATGAGCCGGTCGGCGTCGCTCATGTCAGCCGGGCGGTGCGCCGGGTTCAGATGAAATTCGAGGCCGCGCGCGGCGCGCCAGCGTTGCAGCTCCACCAGCCGGTAACGCTGGCGCGCAGGGTGGCGCCTTGGCAGCGGCAGGCCGCCGGTCTCGGCGAAGAGTTCGCCCAGCAGCACCGGCTTGAAGTTGATCCGGGCGCCATGCCGGCCGGCAATGTCGAGAAGCAGGGGAAAGCCGATAAAGGCCCACGGGCTCGGAATGGAGAAGTAGTAATCGATGGAACGGGACATGGGCGCCTCGGGCTGCGGCGCTCAGGCGGGCGCCGGAATCACCGGGCGACGCTAAAGCCCTTTCCGATCAGGTGGAAGCGCCCAAAACGCCGACGGCGCCCCACGAGGAGGCGCCGCCGAACGGACAATCGAGGAGAGACGGGCAGGCACGAAAATCAGGCCGCGGCGCGGGCCGGGAAGGCGGCGACCATCTGGCGGAGTTCGTCGATGGCCTCTTCGATCTCGACCTTCTGCTGCTCCAGAAGGGAAAGCTGCTCGGTGCATTTCTCGCGGGTAAGGGCGAGGCCGCCGGCCGGCATCGCCGAACCTTCGCGCAGGGCAACCATCGCCTTGATCTCGGCGAGGGTGAAGCCGAGCTTCTTGCCCTTGAGGATGATGGCGAGGCGGGCGCGCTCGGCGGCGGTGTAGAGGCGGGTCAGGCCCTCGCGGCGCGGCGAGAGGAGGCCCTTGTCCTCATAGAAGCGCAGGGCGCGCAGCGTGACGTCGAACTCACGGGCGAGATCGCCAATGGTGAAATACTGGGTCTCGGTGGCGACGAGAGAGGCGTCGGCGGCGCGATCGGCTTCGAAAGAGGAGAAATCCATCTGGGCGACTCCGGTGGTTTTGACGCGGACACGTCAGGAAAGTTGACGCAGTCTCGCAGACCGGCTTCCCCAAGGGGAGAAAGTCGCACCCTCCCTAAGGGCAACTTACTGTTAAACGGGTGGATAAGCCTTTGTTACCAATAGGCTTCTTCTGAACCGGCACTGCGCCGGGAACGGGCTCATTCCGCCGCGTTAGCCGCCGGCAGACGCGCCAGCTTACCCTTCGACAGGTGCAGGCTTAGCGGCTACGTGCCCGCGCAAGGGGATCGCGCAAGGGGATGCAGGCTTCGAATCGTCGCGGAGCCGAGCGGCAGACGCGCCGGCGGCCGGCGGCGGCATGATGGTTAATCGGCGGTAGCTCATTAACGCGACATTTACCAAGAAATTGAACAGTCGGTCGCATGAGCTCCTGTGCGGGGGATGGCGATTCTCGCTTCGCCCGCGCCGATGCGACGGAGACCCCAGGTGAGGCAAGGCGCCCCTTCGACGACCGGCCATATCGCGCCCGAAGCATGGCGAGCGATGAGCGAGGCGGCGCGCCAGGCCGGCCAGCCGCTCGACCAATGGCTCAAGACCCAGTTGCTCGCCTCCAATGCCGGGGCGGTGCAGACCGCGAACGCCGTCGGCGGCACGGTGGACGACCTCCAGCGCCGCGTGCAGGAACTCTCCGGCGTGATCGACCGGCTGGTGAGCGCCGCGCCGGCCGCCCTCACCGCCAGCCTCGCGGGCGACACACCTCACGGCACCGCCCGCCCCCCCGAGATGCGCCCCGCCGAGACGCGCCACTTGGAGCCGCGCCCGGCGCCCTCCGCCGAGACCCGGCTCGACGCGGCGCTGCGGCAGATCGATGACCGGCTGGAATCGATGAGCGCGCCGCGGGCCCGTGCCGCCGCGCCCAGTCCCTATGGCGAGCGGGGGATGGGCGAGCGGGGGATGAGCGAGATGATGCGCGCGGCGGAGACGCTGGCGCGTGCCGGCCAGCCGCTCCGCGCCGCCTACGGCGCCTCGTCCGCTGCCGCGTCCGCCGCACCGGCCTTCCAGGCGGGGCCGGGGCCGGATGCGATCGAGGCGGCGGTGGCGGAAATCGCCGCCCGGCAGAACGAACTCGACGCCGGGCGCGACCGGGCGCTCGACCCCGGCCGGCGCGAAACGGCCCGCCGCGAGATGAACCGCGACCCGCTGACGCCGCGCGTTGACATGTCCGGCGGTGACATGACCCGCGAGCGCCACGTCCCCTCCCCGCCCGCCGTGCCGCCGGTTCCGACGGCCGCCGGCGCCACCGGCGCCCGCCCGCTGCTGATCAACGAACAGATCAGCCTGCTCCAGCGCGAGCTGGCGGAAATGCGCGCGAGTGTCGGCGAGCTCGCCCCGCGCCGCGCGGTGGACGACCTCCAGCGCACCGTCGCCCGCCTTGCCGAGCGCGCCGAGCGTGCCCAGCTCGGCGACGAGGAGATGCGCGCCAGCCTTGCGGCGATGCGCGAGATGATCGGCGCGCTCACGCTGCCGGAACATCCGGCGGTGGTGATCGGCCGGATCGAGACGCTCGAGCGCAAGATCGACATCGTCAATGCCAAGAGCGTGGACGGCGCCACCATCGCCCGCCTTCAGGCGCAGGCGAGCGAAATCCGCGACCTGCTCGGGCGGGCGCTCTCCACCGACGCGCTGCGGCTTCTCGCCGAGCAGGTCGCGCTGCTCGCCGGCAAGGTCAGCCAGATGCCGGTGGTGGACGAGGCGATGATCCGCTCGGCCGTCGGCCATCTGGAACAGCGCATCGACCATCTCGCGGACCGCATCGGCAACCAGCCCGCGCCAACCCTGCCGCTCGGCGACATTTTCAGCCGCCTCGACAGCATCCAGAACGGCCTCGCCAGCGTGCGCCGCGAGGTGCCGGCGGAAGTCGAGCCGCTGATCCGCGGCCTCGCCGATCGGATCGAGCGGATCGAGCGCCCGGTGACGATGCCCGATCACGGCCCGCGCTTCGACGCGCTGAGCCGGCAGGTCGCCGCCATCGCCGAGAAGCTCGACAATGCCGGCGACCCGGCGGCCAAGATCGGCGGCCAGCTCGCGACGATCGAGCGGGCGGTGAACGACCTCTTCATCCAGATGGAAGAAACCCGCGCCACCGTCCTCGCCAATGCCGGCCATCGCCCGCGCTCCGGCGGCACGGGCGCCGAGCTGCTGAAGCGCGAGATCGCCGCGATCGAGGCCAACCGCGCGGCGGCCGCAGCCGTCGCCAGCCCTCCACCAGCGGCTGCGGCTGCGGCGGAGACGGCCGCGCCGGCGCACACCCCGCAACCCGTCTTCACCCCGCCGCCCGCCTCGATCCCGAAGCCGTTCGAGCCGCAGATGATGCGCGCCGCGCTGGAGGAGCTGTCCCGCTCCCCCGAGGTCGCCGCCGCCTTCGTGGCGCCGGAACCCGTCGCGGCACCTGTTGCCGCACCTGCTGCTGCCCGGCCTGTTGCCCCCGCTCCCGCGCCGGCCTTCGAGCCGGACGAGGGGGCGCTGATCGGCGCGCTGGGCGACGTGTACACCTATGAGAACCCGGCCTCTGAGAAACCGACCTCCGCGACGCCGCGCCATCCCGCCTATGAGGCGGAGCCAGGCCACCGCGGGGCCGAGAGAGGCCGGATCGACACGAGCGGGGCGGACATCGGCGGGGCGGACGCGAGCGAGCTCTACGCCAGCGAGGAGGACGCGAGCGAGATGGGTATGGGCGAGGTGGGTATGGGCGCCGCTTCGGTCGCCGGCGCCCCCAGCCGTACCCAGTTCATCGCGCAGGCCCGCCGCGCCGCGCAGCCGGCTTCGGTCGTGCTGCCGGAAATGCACAGCCGCATCGGCGAGCGTCACCACCGCGCCAAGCCGGTGCCGGCGGGCCAGCGCTGGCTTGCCCGCATCCGCGCCATGCTGTTGATCGGCATGTGCGGCTCGGCCCTGGCCTATGGCTCCTGGCATTTGCTGACCACCATGCGCGAGGCGCAGTTGCGGGCGCGCGCGCCTGTCGCGCCGGCGACCCACATGGCCCGGCCCCAGGCACCCGCCGCCGCGCCGGGCTCCCTTCCCGCGCCGGACGACATCACCGGCTCCATCGGCGCGCCGCGCAGCGTGACGCCGCAGGTCATTCCCTCGCCCGCACCCGCGCCAGAGACGGCCCCCGATAGCCCGCCGCCGCCCGGCCCTTCCAGCCTGTCCGCGCCGACGGACCTGCCCGGCGCCATCGGCAGCCAGGGCCTGCGGTCGGCCGCGCTCGCCGGCGATCCGGCCGCGGCGTATGAGATCGGCCACCGCTTCCTCGACGGCATCAACATTCCGGCGAGCGCCGCGCGCGCCGCCGAGTGGTTCGAGTTCGCGGCCAGCAACGGCTCGGTGCCCGCCGCCTACCGGCTCGGCGCGATCTACGAGAAGGGCATGGAGGGCGTGGCGCGCGATGTCGCCCGCGCCCGCACCCTCTATGAGCAGGCGGCCAATGCCGGCAATGTGCGGGCGATGCACAATCTCGGCGTGCTGCTCGCGGCCGGGTTGAATGGCGAGCCCGACTACCGCGCCGCCGCGCAATGGTTCGCCCGCGCCGCCGAGTGCGGGGTGCGCGACAGCCAGTACAATCTCGCCGTGCTCTATGCGCGCGGCTTCGGTGTCGCCGTGGACCTGCCGAAGGCCTGGAGCTGGTTCTCGCTCGCGGCCGCGGCCGGGGATGCGGAGGCGGCGGCGAAGCGCGACGAAATCGCCGCCAAGCTCGATGCACGCACCCTCGCCAGCGCCCGCGCCGCCCTCGCCAAATGGACTCCGACCCTGGTGGACGCCAAGGCGAACGGTTCCGACTGGACCACCGACGGCGCCACGCCGAAGAAGACCGCCTCGCGCTAGAGCATGTGCGGACGAGCCCGCACCGCCGGCCGATCGGCTCAGCGGTCCGGCAGGCAGGCGTGGTGGGCGAAGCGGTAGATGCGGGCCCCGCCGACCAGATGGGCGGCGTAATCGCCCGCGAACAGCCCGGCAAAGGCGGCATCGCGAATGTTGAGCCCCCCCGCATAGGCGCCCAGCGCCGGCATGACGAGACGGCCGCCATCGCTGGCGAAGCAGCGCCGCCGCAGACCGCGCCCGCGCACGACGAGCCGGGCGACGGGGTGGAGATGGCCGGCGATCTCGCCCCTGGCGGGCTCGGCCGACGGCTCATGGCGCAGGGTGAGCGGGCCGACGCGCAGCTCCGCCGCCGGCGTGCCGCCGAGCCCCGGCATGGGATCGGGATCGTGATTGCCGGCGACCCACACCACCTCGCGCCCGCGCATCACCGCCGCCAGCAGATCCCGCTCCACGGCCCCGAGCCGAGCCGCGCCGCGCCGGTCGTGGAAACTGTCGCCGAGCGCGACGAGGGTACGCGGGTTCCAGCGCGCGACGATCTCCGCCAGCAGCGCCAGCGTGGCGCGCGTGTCATAGGGCGGCAACGGCACGCCGCGCGCGGCGAAGGAGGAGCCCTTCTCCAGATGAAGGTCGGCGACGAGGAGCATGCGTTCGGTGGGCCAATACAGCGCGCCGGCGCAGTCCAGCACGAGGCGCGCGCCGGCGAGGGCGAACTCGTCGCCCGCGCGAGCCGCCCCGTTAACCGCCGCCGTCACCATTTCCGCGGATGCCCGCACCTTCCATCGCCTCCCGGATCAGTTCGTCCTCGGCCTCGGCGAGCAGGGCCTCCGACGCCTCGCCCGCCACGCGCTCGCGGCCGATCTCCAGCAGAACCGGCACGGCGAGCGGGGAGACGCGCGCCAGCGGCACATGATCGATTCGCCCGCGAATGCGCATCAGCATGTCGGAGAGCCGGCGAATGTCCAGAAGGCCGGTCGCCGCGTCCGCCCGCGCCGCGCGCAAGAGCACATGGCCGGGCTCATGCCGGCGCAGAACGTCATAAATGAGGTCGGTCGACATGGTGACCTGCCGGGAGTTCTTCTCCTGGCCCGGAAAGCGCCGCTCGATCAGCCCGCCGATCACCGCGCATTGGCGGAAGGTGCGCTTCATCAGCGAGGATTCGGCCAGCCAGTCCTCAAGGTCGTCGCCCAGCATGTCGGCGTCGAACAGGGCGTCGAGCGAGAGACGGCCATCCATGATGGCCGAGGAGAGGTCCGACATGCCGTAGATCGCCAGCGCATAGTCATTCGCCATGAAGCCGAGCGGGTTCAGCCGCGCTCGGTCGAGCCGGCGGGTCAGCAGCATGCCGAGCGTCTGGTGGGCGAGGCGCCCCTCGAACGGGTAGGCAACGAGATAATGCCGCCCGCCGCGGGGAAAGGTCTCGATCAGCAGATCCTCCCGGCCCGGCAGGCGCGAGCGCCATTGCTGCAGCTCCAGCCATTCGCGCACCTGATCCGGCAGCCCCGACCAGCGCGCGGGCTCGGCCAGCAGCGCGCGCACGCGGGCGGCGAGGAAGGTGGAGAGCGGGAACTTGCCGCCCGCATAGGAGGGCACGCGGGGGTCGGTCGCCTGGGTGCGGGTGACGCGCACCTCGTTCTCGGCGATGGCGAGGAAGGCCAGCACTTCGCCGGCGAAGACGAAGGTGTCGCCGGGGCTCAGCTGCTCGGCGAAATATTCCTCCACCTCGCCCAGCACCCGCCCGCCATAGCGCGCCTTCGCCCCGGCGAGGCGTACCTTGAGCATGGTGGATTCGACGATGGTGCCGACATTCAGCCGGTATTGCTGCGCCGTTTGCGGGTTGGCGACGCGCCAGCGGCCATCCTTCATCCGGCGGATGCGCGCGAAGCGCTCATAGGCGCGCAGCGCGTAGCCGCCGGTGGCGACGAAATCGAGCGTGTCGTCGAAATCCCTGCGGGTGAGGTCCGCATAGGGCTCGGCAGAGGTCACCTCGCGGTAGAGATCGTCCGCGCTCACCGGCCCGGCGCAGCACATGCCGAGAATATGCTGGGCGAGCACATCCAGCGCGCCGGAGCGGATGACCGCGCTGTCCTGCGCCCCCGCGCGCACCGCCTCCAGCGCGGCGCGGCATTCCAGAACCTCGAAGCGGTTCGCCGGCACGAGCACGGCGCGCGAAGGCTCGTCGAGCCGGTGATTGGCCCGCCCGATGCGCTGCATGAGGCGCGAGGAGCCTTTTGGCGCGCCGACATTGATGACGAGATCGACCGCGCCCCAGTCGATGCCGAGATCGAGCGAGGAGGTGCACACCACCGCCTTCAGACGCCCCTCGCCCATCGCCGCCTCCACCTTGCGGCGCTGGGCGACGTCGAGCGAGCCGTGATGCAGGGCGATCGGCAGGTTGTCGTCGTTGATGTGCCAGAGTTCCTGGAACAGCAGCTC
>JAEZMI010000033.1 GCA_023414975.1 Pseudomonadota bacterium
GCCAACTGGGTGGCGAGCGGGGCCGCGAGAACCGCGGCGAGCGCCAGGCCGCCGACGAGACGGGTGAAACGGGTCATGATCTGTATATCCCTCGCTACCGTTCGTCAGTTGGCCCAACCGGCGTCAAGCAGCACCTGCTTGCAGGCCGGGCGGACGACCTTGGTCGAAGCCAGCAGGCAGTTCAGCACGTTGGCGTCGCCGGGCTGCACGCCCGAGCAGAATTCCTGCGCGCTGGGCGCACAGATCTTGAAGGAATCGTTCTGCGCGGCGACGCGCTTGGCGATCGAGGCCTGCGCGGCCGCGAAATCGTCGAAGCACTGGCGCGGCACCTGGTCCTGGTGCTGCGTCAGGCACTTCATCACCTCGCCGGTGCCGATGTTGAAATTGGCGCAGAACCGTTCGATGGAGGGGCCGCAGCTCTTGGCGATGAGCGCGCCGGCCTGCGCGTAGCTCATCGTCTGCGCCGATGCCGGTCCGGCCGCCGCCGCGAGCACGAGCGCTCCCAGCCCCAGTATCATTTGCTTCATGTGTCTCGCCTCCGTGCGAGTTGAACGCGGCCCGCCGGCCGCCCCCCGACTCGACGCCAATGTCGAGCCGCGATGGCACTCATCGTGTCGCAGAACGTAACGTCAGGCGCAATCATTCGCGCGCCTCGTGTACCCGTACCCGCGCGAGCCAACCGGCGCGTGACAAGCCGGCCCCAAGGCGGGCGGGCGCCCCACCGGCTTGACGGGCGGCGCCAGTTGCGGGAAGACGGCGCATCCGGTTCCGCATGCCAGGCGGAACAAGGCATCATGCCGGCTTAGCACAGCGGTAGTGCAGCGGTTTTGTAAACCGAAGGTCGGGGGTTCGATCCCCTCAGCCGGCACCATTGCCCTTCCGGAGCGACGCGACGGCCCGGGGTTGCCCTCCCGATTTGCGCTAAGTGCCTGATGGGACTCATATCGCCCTCATCCGCGGCGGCCGGGACGAAGATTCCGCATCATTTATTTCGCCTAAGGCCCTCAGATTCCTTCGAATCAGCTATGTTGATTCAAATCCGAGGGGATCGGGGGATTCCGCATATGCAACCCAAATGGCGTGCACCCGCCTGTTATGTCGGCGTGGCCATGATCTGCGCCCTTTACCTGGCCATCGTGCCCGGTGTCAGCATCACCGATATCTGCGCCGGAGCGGGGCTCGGGGCGGCGGTCATGTGGGCCATCAATGAATGGGAAACCGGCAAGTGGAACGTGGCCATTCCCGGCCAGGTTCTGGCCAACCCGGCGCTGGCGGGGCAGCTCGCGGGCGGAGCAGCACTAGCCACGCCGCTGGCGGCCGCGACCCCGGCCTCCTCTATCCCTGCCTCCGCCGCGCTGGTGAGCGCGCCGCCGGCGGCGGTTACCGCGGTCGACCCAGCTTCGGCAAATCCCGCCGGCACTGCCGACGCTTCCACCAGCGAACCGCGCTCGCGCGTCGATTCCGGTGTCGCCACGCCGGAGACCCTCGCCAAGTGGGAGATCGACGAGAAGGAGCCGAGCTGGGATGCCTCCGCGCTCGCCGAAACCTGGGCCAAGCTGCGGCGCGAACTCTCCATCAGCGGCCCACGCCGCCCGCAGGTCGCCCCCGATCTGCCGCGTACCGCGCAGCTCGCCAAGGGCTCGCTCGGAATTTCGGGCTCGCTCGGGATTTCGGGCTCGCCCGGCGCGCCGCCCTCCGGTTCCAGCCAGATGGGCAAGACAGGTGGCACTGCCAGCAAGCCGGCGCCCAAGACCGCGCCGTCGCGCAGCGGCATCGGCAATGCGCCGATGAACAATGGCAAGGCGGCCGCCGCGCCCGCCAAACCGGTGCTCGGCAGCCTCTCGAAGGCCTATCAGGAAAGCCAGCGCGCTTCCGGCGGCGCCACGTTCGGCGCGACCAAGACCTCCTACACGCCCGGCAGCTCCTTCTCCTCGCCCGCCTCGGCCACGACGACGCCGGCACGCAAGGTGGCCGGTGGCACGGCCGAGCCGGCGCGCAGCGGTTCCTTCCTGCGCACGGCGCCGATCCGGCCGCGCTGACGTCGCGTCTTCCCAGAATCACATCAAAGGCCGGAGGTTCATGCCTCCGGCCTTTTTCATGCGCCACGCCATAGAGGGTCGCACAGGGAGCTTCCGCCGGAAGCTGCCCGAAAGCGCAGGGCGGCCTCACTCGTCGTCGGAATAGCGCTGCTCGCGCCAGGGATCGGCGTGATTATGGTAGCCGCGCTCCTCCCAGAAGCCGCGACGGTCCGCCGCACGAAACTCGATCTGCTTGAGCCACTTGGCGCTCTTCCAGAAATAGAGATGCGGCACCACCAGCCGCACGGGGCCGCCATGCTCGACGCTGAGCGGCTGGCCCTCCCAGCTATGGACGATCAGCGCGTCCTCGGCGCCGAAATCCTCCAGCGCGAGATTGGTCGTGTAGCCGTCATAGGCGTGCAGCATCACATGCGTCGCCTCGGGCTTCGGCATTACGAGATCGAGCAGGTCGCGCGTGGCGACGCCGTCCCAGCGGTTGTCGTAGCGCGACCAGGTGGTCACGCAGTGGATGTCCGTCACCTCCCGCGACTGCTTCTGCGCGGCGAAGGTCGTCCAGTCCCAGGAGACGGGATTTTCGACCGCCCCGGTCACGTCGAGGCGCCAGCGGTCCAGCGGGATGCGCGGCTGCATGCCGAGATCGAGCACCGGCCAGTCGCTCACGAGATGCTGGCCGGGCGGCAGGCGGTCGCTTTCGGGCCGCGTCACCTTGCCGGTGAGGAACTTGCCCTCGCGCGCCCAGCGCTGCTTGGTGGTGGTGAGCTTGCTGTCCAACGGCAGTGCGGTCTCGCCGCCGGGGGTGTCGCTGTCGTCCGCCATAGGTGCTCCTGGGGTGCTCCTGGGATGCCCCTGCCCTGTGGAGCCCGGTCCGGAGCGCGACCCGATCGGATCGAAGAAATCCGATCGGTGAATCGCCCTCTGGCTCCATGACAGAGAAGGCGTGATCCGGAATGCGTGATCCGGAATGCGTGATCCGGTCAGCCTGCCGTGCGGGCGGGTCGGCGCATACTCTAGCACGAGCGGCGGCGCGGGCTTGCCGGATTCCACGCCGCCGGCTTCGAGTTTGCGGCAGGCAAGGTTGCGGCAGGCACGCTCTCCCGGGGCGCGCCTGCCGCGGTCGTCGCATCAGTGCGAGAGGCGCCGCCGGCGCTGGAGCATGTTCAGCGCCTCGATGCCGGCCGAGAAGGCCATGGCGGCGTAGATGTAGCCCTTGGGCACATGCGCGCCGAAGCCTTCCGCGATCAGCGTGGTGCCGATCAGCAGCAGGAAGCCCAGCGCCAGCATCACGATGGAGGGGTTGCGGTTGATGAAGTTGGCGAGCGGACCCGCCGCCAGCAGCATGGTCAGCACCGCGAACACCAC
>JAEZMI010000053.1 GCA_023414975.1 Pseudomonadota bacterium
GTCGGGGAAGACGGGCGGCGCGGCGGCCGCCGCCCGCACCGTGCCGGGCCCCAGAGCCAGCGCGCGGAAGACGCCGGCCGTGGCGACCGGCACGCGCGGATTGACCAGCACCGCGCCGAAGCGCGGCAGCGCGACAGGGGTGAGGCTCTCGCCGCGGCCGGCCATCAAACAGGCGCGCCCCAGAAGACAGGCCGGCACGTCGGAGCCCGTGGCGAGCGCCGCTGCCGCAACGCGCGGATCATCAGGCGCGAGGTCGTTGGCGCGGGCGATGAGACGCAGCGCCGCGGCGGCATCGGCCGAGCCTCCGCCGATCCCGGCGGCGACGGGCAGGCGCTTGTCGAGGGTGAAGGCGCCGAGCCGAAGTCCCGGCAGTCGATCGGCGAGCTCGCGGGCGGCGCGGAGCACGAGGTTGTCGGCATCCGCCGCAAGCGCCGCCGCGCCGGAGCCGGCCACGCTGAGCGACAGGAGGGGGCCGGGCCGCAGCGAGAGGCGGTCGGCCGCACCGGCGAAGGCAACGAGGCTCGCCAATTCGTGATAGCCGTCGGCGCGCCGGCCGAGGATGCGCAGCGACAGGTTCACCTTCGCGGGGGCGCGCTCGGTGAGCGGGTCAAGCGCGGGAGCGGCCGGGGCGTAAAAGGACTCGCAGGACATGCCTGCGCTTATGCGACGGGGCGTGCGGGCCCGCAAGGCGACGACGTGGCAAGGGGCCCGGCTTGGCCGCCTGTTTGCCCGTCCGGGTTCCGAGCTTGCCAGCGGCGGGCCTTTGGATGTATAAGACCGCCACTCCAAATATCTCACAACGACTTCTGGTCGGTTGAGAGTGGGTTCCGCCGCCGGGACCCGCTCTTTTTGCATTGCGGACCTGACGGGTTCGGACAGGATTGATGAGCGAACAGGATATCAACGCCGCACAGGCGACGGACGCCGCCCCGGAAGGGCGCCTCGACGAGCCGCGCCTCGTGACCGAGAGCGGCCCGGCCGCGCGCGTGGCCGGCATTGTCGGTCCGGTTCTCCAGGGTCTTGGTTTTCGTCTGGTGCGGGTCAAGATTTCCGGTCGCGAGGGCGTGACGCTGCAGATCATGGCCGAGCGTCCCGACGGCTCGTTCGGCATTGACGAATGCGAGGCGGCGAGCCGCGCTATCTCGCCGGTGCTCGATGTCGAGGACCCGATCTCCGGCGCCTACAGTCTCGAAATGTCGTCGCCCGGCATCGACCGGCCGCTGGTGCGGCTGAGCGATTTCGAACGCTGGGCGGGCCATGACGTGAAGGTCGAGATGGCCGTGCCGCTGGAGGGCCGCAAGCGCTTTCGCGGCATTCTCGCCGGCACGCGCGGGGGAGAGGCGCTGATCCGCCTTCCCGACGCGCCCGCCGGCACGCCGGACACGGTGGCGCTGCCGATCGCGGACATCGGCGAGGCCCGCCTCGTCATGACCGAGGCGCTGATCCGCGAGGCCCTGCGGCGCGACAAGGCGCTGCGCGAGGGCGCGGGCATTGCCGAGGACGACATCGACACGGCCGATCTCGGTGATTCGCTGGGCGATGAGGCCGACGACGAGACCGCGGGCGAGGATGCCGGCGAGGGTTCGGCCCCGCGCGTCATCCCGCCGAAGAAGATGCCGGTGCGCGGCAAGGTGAAGGCGAAGCCCGCCTTCAAGCCGAAGGGCGCCGCCAAGCCCGGCAAGAAATCCAACGCCAAACGCAAATCTTTCGCGAAGGAGATCCACTGATGGCAGTGGTCAGCGCAAACCGGCTCGAACTCCTGCAGATCGCCGATGCGGTCGCGCGCGAGAAATCCATCGACCGGGGCATCGTCATCGCCGCGATGGAAGATGCGATCGCCAAGGCGGCCCGCTCGCGCTACGGCGCGGAGACGGACATCCACGCCGAGATCAACCCGCGCACCGGCGAGCTGCGGCTTGCCCGCCATCTGCTGGTGGTCGACCAAGTGGAGAACCCTGCGACGGAGATCGACCTCGCCAGCGCCAACCGCCTGAACCCGGCGGCGCAGGTGGGCGATTCCATCGCCGACACGCTGCCGCCCTTCGATTTCGGCCGCATTGCGGCGCAGAGCGCCAAGCAGGTCATCGTGCAGAAGGTGCGCGAGGCCGAGCGCGACCGCCAGTATGACGAGTTCAAGGACCGTATCGGCGAGATCGTGAACGGCGCGGTGAAGCGCGTGGAATACGGCAACGTCGTTGTCGACCTCGGCAAGGGCGAGGCCTCGCTGCGCCGCGACGAACTGCTGCCGCGCGAAGTCTTCAAGGTCAGCGACCGCATCCGCGCTTATGTCTATGACGTGCGCCGCGAGCCGCGCGGGCCCCAGATCTTCCTCTCGCGCACCCATCCCCAGTTCATGGCGAAGCTGTTCGCGCAGGAAGTGCCGGAAATCTACGACGGCATCGTCGAGATCAAGGCGGTCGCCCGCGACCCCGGCTCGCGCGCCAAGATTGCCGTCACCTCGCGCGATTCCTCGGTGGACCCGGTCGGCGCCTGCGTCGGCATGCGCGGCTCGCGCGTGCAGGCCGTGGTGAACGAACTGCAGGGCGAGAAGATCGACATCATCCCGTGGTCGCCGGATGTCGCGACCTTCATCGTCAACGCGCTCGCCCCGGCGGAAGTCGTCAAGGTGGTGCTGGATGAAGACAGCGAGCGTATTGAAGTTGTCGTCCCGGATGCCCAACTAAGCCTGGCGATCGGCCGTCGCGGCCAGAATGTCCGCCTCGCCTCCCAGCTCACCGGCTGGGACATCGACATCATGACGGAGGCGGAGGAGAGCGAGCGGCGCCAGAAGGAATTCGCCGAGCGCTCCAAGATCTTCGCCGAGGCGCTCGATCTCGACGAGATGATGGGCCAGCTTCTGGCTTCCGAGGGTTTCGCGACGCTCGAAGAACTCGCCTATGTGCCGCTGAACGAGCTCGCGGGCATCGAAGGTTTCGACGAGGACACCGCGCAGGAATTGCAGAGCCGCGCGCAGAACTATCTGGCGCAGGTCGAGGCCGATCTCGATGCCCGCCGCCGGGAACTCGGCGTGGAGGACAATCTGCGCGAAGTGCCCGGCGTCACCTCGGCCATGCTGGTGGCGTTCGGCGAGAACGACATCAAGTCGGTCGAGGACCTCGCCGGCTGCGCCACCGATGATCTCGTCGGCTGGACCGAACGCCGCGACGGCGAGACCGTCCGCACGCCGGGCGCGCTGGAAGGTTTCGAGGTCTCCCGCGAGGAGGCCGAGGCGATGATCATGCAGGCCCGCGTCAAGGCCG
>JAEZMI010000075.1 GCA_023414975.1 Pseudomonadota bacterium
GGACGGGCGCGAACTCGACTCGCCGGTCAAGCCATCGCTGATCCGCTACGCGGTGCCGGACGCGTTCAAGAACCGTATCCGCCTCATCAACACCCATTGCCCGCCGACCCCGGAGGGCATGAAGGCGAAGGTGGCGGAGATCGTTTCCTGCCGCGCCATCGTCTCCACCTCCCTGCACGGCCTGGTCATCGCCGAGACCTACGGCATCCCCTGCGCCTGGTTCGCGACCTATGGCGACGGCGAGGGGCGCATGCTCGATCTCGGCAATCACGAGCACCAGATCGACCACCGCATGCGCGACTTCTATTCCGGCGCGGGACGCACGACGCTCTCCTCCTACTGCCTCGACCGGTCCAAGCCGACGGACTGGAACGCCGTGCTCTCCTGGGTTTATGGCAAGTGGCGGCCGCTGACCTATGACGACCGCCCGCTGATCCGCGCCTTCCCCATGCCGCTGGCCGTGTCGCCGGAGGACACGACCTGGCCGCTGCCGGCGGCGATCGTCGACCGGATCGACTATTGAGCGGCGCCCACGAAGGGTCCGCTTCGGAAATGCTCGCTCCCGAGGTGCCGGCGCGTGAGGGCCTCCCTTGCGGCGCGGCGCCCGCGCGCCTGGCGGGCGCGGTGTTCCTGTTCCTTCAGGGCCCGGCCTCGCCTTTCGGCCACCGGCTGGCACGGGCGCTGACGGCACAGGGCGCGCGGGTGGAGAAGGTTCATCTGTGCGGCGGCGACGTGATGTTCTGGCCGGCAGGGTCGCGGCTCTCTCGCACGCGGCTCTATCGCGGCCGGTTCGACGGGTGGGCGGCCTATTGCGGGCGGCTGATGGACGAGGCCGGGGTGAGCGATCTCGTGCTGTTCGGCGATTGCCGGCCCTATCATCGGCCGGCCATCGAGGCGGCGCGGGCGCGCGGCCTGCGCCTCCATCTTCTCGAGGAAGGCTATGTGCGGCCCGAGCGCATCACCTGCGAGCCCGTGGGCGTCAACGCCTATTCCGACCTGCCGCGTACCCCGGATGAGGTACTGGCGCAGGCGGTGGGTCTTGCCGAGCCGGCCGATCCGGCGCCGCTGCCGGAACCCTTCGCCCCCCGCGCGCTGTGGGATGTGCGCTGGCATCTCGGCTATTTCCTGCTGGCGCCGCTGTTCCCGCGCTACCGCCGCCACACGCTGGTCCACCCGGTGCGCGATTATGCCGGCTGGGTCTGGCGCTGGCTGGGCGCGCGCGGCGCGGGGCGGCGTGACCGCGAGGCAAACGCGCGGATCGCGCAGGGCGGGCCGTGCTTCCTGTTTCCGCTGCAGCTGGAAGGCGATTTCCAGATGCGCGTGCATTCCGATTTCCGCTCGGTGGAGGAGGTCGTGCGCGCCGTGCTCGGCTCGTTCGCTGCCTTCGCGCCGCCCGACGCGCGGCTGGTGGTGAAGCGCCACCCCTATGACACCAGCATTCCCGGCAGCCGGCACATGGTGGCGCGGCTGGCGGGCGCGTTCGGCCTTGGCGGGCGGGTGATCTTCATCGAGGACGGCGATATCGAGCCGCTGGTGGCCGGCAGTGCGGGCGTGGTGCTGGTGAACTCCACCACCGCCATGCTGGCGCTGAAGCATGGGCGGCCGCTGAAGGTGCTGGGCCGGGCGACCTATGACATGGAGGGGCTGTCGCATCAGGGCGCGCTCGATGGCTTCTGGCGCGAGCCGCGCGCGCCGGACCCCGCCCTCGCCGCCGCCTATCGCCGCCTCGTCATCGCCCGGACGCAGTTGGATGGCGGCTTCTTCGCGCCGCAGGCGATCGCACGCGCCGTCGACAGCCTGATCGCCCGCATGACAGCGCGCCTCGGGCCCGATGGCGTGGTGGCGCGTGAGGCGCAAGGCGGTGAGGCTCATGGGCGTGAGGCCCAAGGGGGTGAGGCCCAAGGGGGTGAGGCGGGCATAGGGGACGCCAACGCGCGGCAGGAGGTGCCGGCATGAGCGGAAGGCACATCCTCATCACCGGCGCCTCGGGCGGGCTGGGCGCAGCGTTGGCGCGCCATTACGCGGCGCCGGGCGTGACGCTGGCGCTGATCGGCCGGCATGTCGAGCGGCTCGCCCGCGTGGTCCATGACTGCCGCGCGCAGGGCGCCGAGGTCCGGCTGATGGTGATGGATGTGCGCGAGAGCGCCGATCTCCACGCGCTGATCGCCCGAACCGACGCGGAGCTGCCCGTCGACACCGTCATCGCCAATGCCGGCGTCGAGGCGAGCCTCGGCCCCAAGGGCGAGGCCGAGCCGCTGGAGGATGTGCTCGCGCAGGTTCGCACCAATTTCGAAGGGGCGCTCGCGACCGTCCAGCCCCTCCTCGACCCGATGCGGGCGCGCGGGCAGGGGCGGATCGTGCTCGTCGCCTCGCTCGCCGGGCGGATGCCGCTGCCCGACCAGCCGACCTACAGCGCGACCAAGGCCGGGCTGATCGCCTATGGCGACGCGCTGCGGCCGGTGCTGGCGGCGAGCGGGGTGAGCCTGACCGTCGCCTGTCCCGGCTTCATCGCCACCGGCATGGCCGAGACCTATCGCGGATGGCGGCCGCTGGAATGGAGCGCCGAACGCGCCGCGGCGAAGATTGCCCGTGCCGCCGACCGGGGCGCGCGGCAGGTGAGCTTTCCCTTTGCGCTCGCCGGGCTGGTGGCGCTCGGCCGCGCGACGCCGGCGGCGCTGCGCGAGGCGGTGCTGCGGCGCCTGTTCGCGGTGGAAGTTCGGGCGCCGTCGCGGGCCCGCTCCGCTCACGCCTATTGCGGTGCAACCGGTGACGTGCCATCCGCGGTGCCCCCTATTTTACCTCCATCGGCTGAGAAGAGTGTGGTATCAGAGGAAGTAGAT
>JAEZMI010000079.1 GCA_023414975.1 Pseudomonadota bacterium
CCCTATCAGTGGGGCTCCAACGTTTTGATGTACAACACGGAAGCCTTCAAGGGGCAGGCGCCGACGAGCTGGAGCGTGGTGTTCGAGGAGCAGGCCCTGCCGGACGGCAAGTCCAACAAGGGCCGCATCCAGGCCTTCGACGGCCCCATCTACATCGCCGACGCCGCGCTCTACCTCATGGCGACCAAGCCGGAACTCGGCATCAAGGACCCCTATGAGCTGACCGAGGAGCAGTACAAGGCGGCGCTCGACCTGCTGCGCAACCAGCGCAAGATCGTCCAGCGCTACTGGCACGACGCGATGATCCAGATCGACGACTTCACCAATGAGGGCGTCGTCGCTTCCTCGTCCTGGCCCTTCCAGGTCAACCTTTTGCAAAGCCAGAAGAAGCCGATCGCCTCGACCATTCCGAAGGAGGGCGCGACCGGCTGGGCCGACACGACCATGATGCATGTCGACGCCGCCCACCCGAACTGCGCCTATATGTGGATGGAGCACTCCATCAGCCCGAAGGTTCAGGGTGATCTCGCCGCCTGGTTCGGCTCGGTGCCCGCCGTGCCCGCCGCCTGCAAGGGCAATGAGCTCCTCGGCGCCGAGGGCTGTGCCACCAACGGCATGGGCGACTTCGAGAAGATCCGCTTCTGGCGCACGCCGGTCGCCAAATGCGCCACCCAGGCCGCCGGCTGCGTGCCCTATTATCGCTGGGTGTCCGACTACATCGCCGTGCTCGGCGGGCGCTGATCGCCAGCCCTGCGCCCCAACGCACCCTCTCCCGGCTGCGGGAGAGGGGTGATCAAGTCCGCCTTCGGCGGGATTCCTGCGCTGGATCCCGGATCGGCGCTGCGCGCCGCGCAGCTTGTCCGGGAAACTACCCCTGTGTCCCGGACAAGTGACGCCGGAGGCGGAATGCCGATCCGGGACCCAGCGCAAAGCTTCGCGCAGCGTCGCTACTACCAACCGTTCTTGTCGGATTTTTCTCATGCATGTTCATCCACTTAACGCCACCACGCCCGCGGTGCGCTTTGCCGGTGTCACCCGGCATTTCGGCCCGGTGCGGGCCGTGGACGGGGTGGACCTTGCCATCGCGCCCGGCGAGTTCTTTGCCATGCTTGGCCCCTCCGGCTCGGGCAAGACGACGTGCCTGCGCCTCATTGCCGGGTTCGAGCAGCCCGATGCCGGGGATATCGAGATTTTCGGCGAGGCGGTGGAGGGGCTGCCGCCCTATCGCCGGCCGGTGAACACGGTGTTTCAGGACTACGCCCTGTTTCCGCATCTCTCGGTGGGCGACAATGTCGCCTATGGGCTGAAGGTGCGCGGCGTCGGCCGTGCCGAGCGGGATCGCCTCGCGCGCGAGGCGCTCGCCCTCGTCAAGCTAGCGGGCATGGAATCGCGCCGCCCGGCGCAGCTCTCGGGCGGGCAGCGCCAGCGCGTTGCGCTCGCCCGCGCGCTGGTGGTGCGGCCCAAGGTTCTGCTGCTGGACGAGCCGCTCGGCGCGCTCGATCTCAAGCTGCGGGAAGAAATGCAGAGCGAACTCAAAAGCTTGCAGCGGGCGCTCGGCCTTTCCTTCGTGTTCGTCACGCATGATCAGGGCGAGGCCCTGTCCATGGCCGACCGTGTCGCCGTGTTCAATGAGGGGCGCATCGTGCAGGTCGGCCCGCCCGAAGAGGTCTATGAGCGCCCGGCCACCCGCTTTGTCGCCGGTTTCGTTGGCTCGGCCAATGTCCTGGGCGCCGCGCAGGCGGCGGCGCTGGGGGGCGAGGAGGTTCCTTCCAGCCTCCGGCCGGAAAAGATCATCCTGGCCAATCGCGGCACGCCGACGCCCGACGGCGCCGTCCTCGTGGAGGGGCGGGTGGCGGACGCGTCCTATCAGGGGCCGGTGCGCCGCCTCGTCGTCAAGACATTCGGCGGTCTCACCTTGACGGCGGCCGTTCCCGCCAGCGCGGCCGGGGTGATGGTCGGCGGCACGGTGCAACTCGCCGTTCCGCGCGGCGCGCTTCAGCCGATGGAGGGCGAGCGGTGAGGGCAAGCATCGCCATCCCCTTGATCGGCAACCCCTTGATCGCCATTCCCTTCATCGTCATCCCGGACGCGCCAAAGGCGCGCGCCGGGATCGGGTGCCAAAGGAGGCGGGCCTGTTCGCTCGCGATCCCGGCTCTCCGCTTCGTTCCGGTCGGGATGACGGCGGATCGGGGAACGGCAGCGGGGAGGTGGCGCTCATGAGCCTTGCCGGCCTCGATCTTCCGGCGCCGCGCGATGGCGCCCTGCGCCGGCTTTCCGACCGGCTGGTGCGCCACAGCCGGCTCTTGACGCTGCTGCTGCTGGTGCCGCCGCTGCTCTGGCTGGGGCTCATCTATCTCGGCAGCCTCTTCGTCTTCCTCGGCCAGTCGATTTTCTCCATCGACGAGTTCTCCGGCACCATCGTGCGGGAGCCGACGACGGCGACGCTGCTGGAACTCTTCCGCCCGGCCAATTACGACATCGTGCTGCGCACCGTGGCGATTTCCGCCGCGGTCACAGGGCTTTGCGCGGTCATCGGCTTCCCCATCGCCTATTACGCCGCCCGCTATGCCGGCCCGCGCGCCAAGGCGGCGTTCTATCTCGCGGTGATGATGCCGCTCTGGTCCAGCTATCTGGTCAAGGTCTATGGCTGGAAGCTGCTGCTTGCGAGGGAAGGCGCCATCGGCTGGTTCGCCGGGCGGCTCGGGCTGGACGGCCTGCTGGAGGCATGGCTCGCCCTTCCCGTGGTGGGCGGGCCCTCGCTCTCGGTCAGCTATACCGGCATGGTGCTGGTCTTTGCCTATCTCTGGCTGCCCTTCATGATCCTGCCGGTGCAGGCGGCGCTGGAGCGGGTGCCGCCGAGCCTCATCGAGGCGGCCGGCGATCTCGGCGCCTCGCCGGGCCTCGTGTTTCGCACGGTGATCCTGCCGCTCGCGCTGCCGGGACTGGTGGCCGGGGCGATCTTCACCTTCTCGCTGACGCTGGGCGACTACATCGTGCCGCAGATCATCGGCACCTCGGCGCTGGTGCTTGGCCAGGCCGTCTACACCTTGCAGGGCACGGCCGGAAACATCCCGCTCGCGGCCGCCTTCTCGCTGGTGCCGATCCTCGTCATGGCGCTGTTCCTCACCGTCGCCAAGCGCATGGGGGCGTTCGATGCGCTGTGAAGAGGTGAGGAGTGCTGGCCAAAGAGTCTTCGCTGGATCCCGGATCGGCGTTCCGCCTGCGGCGTCACTTGTCCGGGACACGAACCACTTTCCGTTTCCCGGACAAGCTGCGCGAGGCGCGGCGCTGATCCGGGATCCAGAAGAGAAGCCGCCGCAGGCGTCATATGCTGCTTTTGAAGGGAGCGCCCGATGACCCGCGCCCCGCTCTCGCTCAAGATCGCCGCCCTTGGCGGGCTGGCCTTCCTGCACCTGCCGTTGCTGTTCATCCTGCTCTACTGCTTCACCACGGAAGAAAAGAGCTACGCCTTTCCCCCGCCGGGCTTCACGCTGAAATGGTTCGGCGTGGTGTGGGGGCGGGCGGACATCTGGGCGGCGGTCGGGCTGTCGCTAAAGGTCGCCGCCATCGCCACCGCTCTGGCGCTGGTGCTCGGCACGCTCGCCGCCGGGGCGCTGGCGCGCACGCGCTTCTTCGGGCGCGAGCCGATCTCGCTGCTGTTCGTGCTGCCCATCGCCCTGCCGGGCATCGTCACCGGCATCGCGCTGCGCCAGGCTTTCGGCATGATGGAGATTCCCTTCTCCTTCTGGACCATCGTGCTCGGCCACGCGACCTTCTGCATCGTCGTCGTCTACAACAACGCGGTGGCGCGGCTGCGGCGACTGTCGCCCTCGCTGATCGAGGCGTCGATGGATCTCGGGGCGGATGCGTTCCAGACCTTCCGCCTCGTCGTGCTGCCGAATATCGGCACGGCGCTGCTGGCGGGCGGCATGCTCGCCTTCGCGCTGAGCTTCGATGAGGTCATCGTCACAACCTTTACCGCCGGGCAGCAATCGACTTTGCCGATATGGATGCTGTCCGAATTGATCCGCCCGCGGCAGCGCCCGGTCACAAACGTCGTCGCCGTCCTCATCATCCTAACCACCTTCCTCCCCATCCTCGCCGCCTACTACCTGACCCGCGAGGGCGAGGCGGTAGCCGGCTCGGGCAAATAGGAGACGCTCATGGCCGTCCTTTCCGACACGCAGATGCTCATCGGCTCCGAATTCGTCGCCGGAACGGAGACGGCGGAGAATGTGCTCAACCCGAAGACTGAGGAATTATTGATAGATCTGCCCGAGGCATCGGCAGAACAGATAGATGCAGCCGTCAACGCGGCCGACGCGGCTTTCGCCACCTGGTCCCGCACCACACCGGCGGAGCGCTCCTATCTGCTCCTCAAGCTCGCCGACCGCATCGAAGCCGAAGCCGAAGCCTTCGCCACGCTCGAGGCGCTGAACTGCGGCAAGCCGCGGCAGGCGGTTCTGAACGACGAAATCCCCGGTATCGTGGATTGCTTCCGCTTCTTCGCCGGCGCCGCGCGTACCCAGCATGGCATGGTGGCGGGAGAGTATCTGGCGGGCCATACCTCGATGATCCGCCGTGATCCGATCGGTGTCGTCGCCTCCATCGCGCCCTGGAACTACCCACTGATGATGGCGGCGTGGAAGCTGGCGCCAGCACTGGCGGGCGGCAACACCGTGGTCATCAAGCCGTCCGAACAGACGCCTTTGACCCTCCTCAAGCTGGGCAAGATCATCGCCGACATCTTCCCGGCCGGCGTGGTCAATGTCGTCGTCGGGCGGGGCGAGAGCGTGGGTAACACCTTGATCCACCACCCGAAAGTCTCGATGATTTCGCTTACCGGCGACATCGCCACCGGCAAGAAGGTGCTCACCGCGGCGGCGCGCACGGTAAAGCGCACCCATCTCGAACTGGGCGGCAAGGCGCCTGTCATCGTGTTCGACGATGCCGATATCGAGGCGGTCGTGCAGGGGGTGAAAATCTTCGGCTATTATAATGCCGGGCAGGACTGCACGGCGGCGTGCCGCATTTATGCGGCCGATGCCGTTTACGAGAAGCTGGTGGCCGACCTTGCCTCTGCCGTCTCCGGCCTCAAGTTCGGTCAGGTGGACGATGAGGCCAATGACATCGGCCCGCTGATCTCCGCCCGCCAGCGCGCCCGCGTGGCCTCCTTCGTCGAGCGCGCCTCCGAACTCAACCATATCGAGGTGGTGACGGGCGGGAAGCTGGCGGGCGGCGAGGGCACTGGCAAAGGTTTCTTCTACGAGCCCACGGTCGTGGCCGGCGCCCTGCAGAGCGACGAGATCGTGCGCCGCGAGGTGTTCGGCCCGGTTGTCTCCGTTACGCGCTTTTCGGATGTCGACGAGGCCGTCGCCTGGGCGAATGACAGCGATTATGGCCTCGCCTCCTCCGTGTGGACCCGTGACGTCGGCAAGGGCATGGCGACCGCTTCGCGCCTGCAATATGGCTGCACCTGGGTGAACTGCCATTTCATGCTGGTCAGTGAGATGCCGCATGGCGGTCTCAAACAGTCCGGCTACGGCAAGGACCTCTCGGCCTATGCGCTGGAGGATTACACCGTCGTGCGTCACGTGATGGTGAAGAACGCTTGAGCCGCAAGCGGCCGCCGGCGGCAAACCGCGGTCGGCGGCGGGCTTCAGACGGTGTAGACTTCCTGCCGAAGCGGCCGCGGGCTCTGGCGAAATCGTTAATGACAAAGAATTAAGTTGGCACGTCGCCGCGCGTCTGCTGTGTCGCAACATGAGCTGTCTTGCCTGCGACATCGGCTAGCAAAGGGGTGCTTATGCGACGTGGGACCGGCGTTCTGCTCTGTCTCGTCCTTCTGGCGGGAGGCGGCGCCTTCGCCTATCAGCGGGGATGGCTGGCAGCCTTCCCTGCGCTGAAGGGCGAGGCGGCAGCGCAGGAGCCGCGCGGTGCCAGTCCGCGCATCGCTGTCGAGGTCGCTCCCGCCCGGCAGGTCGACGTCACCACGGACATCCGCTCCATCGGCAGTCTGCAGTCCGACGAGTCCGTGAAGGTCGCCTCGGAAGTCGCGGGGCGCATCCAGGATATCCGCTTCCGCGAGGGGCAGCACGTTAAGGCGGGCGATGTGCTCATTCAGCTCGACGCCTCCCTGGTGAATGCCTCGCGCGAGGAAACGGAAGCGCGGCTGGAACTGGCCAAGGCGAATTACGAGCGCGCCCAGCGCCTCCAGCAGTCCGGCTCCGGCACCGCTCGCGCGCTGGACGAGGCCCGCGCCGAGCTCAACACGGCCAATGCGCTGTTGGATTCGCAGCGGGTCCAGATCGCCAAACACACCATCACCGCGCCCTTCGACGGAGTCGTGGGCCTGCGCTCAGTCTCGCCAGGCGCCTACATCGCCGTGGGAACGGAGCTTGTGAACCTCGAAAAGATCGACGTGCTCAAGGTCGACTTCAAAGTGCCGGAGACCCAGCTCGGCCGTGTGGCGACGGACCAGAGCGTCGATGTCACGGTGGATGCGCTTCCGGGGCAGACTTTCACCGGAACCGTCTATGCCATCGACCCGCTGATCGATGTGAATGGCCGAGCACTCAGCATTCGCGCCCGTTTGCCTAATCCTGACCTCACTCTGCGACCGGGGCTGTTCGTCCGTGTCGTGCTCAAGGGGCGGGATGTGCGCAGCGCGATCTTCGTGCCGGAAAGCGCGATCGTGCCGCGCGGGCAGGAGCGTCTCGTCTGGGTCGTCGAGGACGGGAAAGCCGTGCAAAAGAAGGTGACGCTGGGCGAGCGGCGCGCCGGCGAAGTGGAGATCGCCAGCGGCCTCCAGCCGGGTGTGATCGTCGTTACGGCGGGGCAGGGGCGGCTGCGTCCGAACGCCGCCGTCGAAATCGTGAGCGCGCCTCCGGCACCGCAGAGCTGAGGAGGGCGTCATGGGCCTTCCCGAAATCTGCATCCGCCGTCCGGTCTTCGCGACCGTGCTGAGCTTGCTGATGGTGCTGATCGGCATCGTCGCCTTCAGCCGTCTGACAGTTCGCGAATATCCCAATATCGACGAACCGGTGGTGTCGGTCGTCACCACCTATACCGGGGCGTCCGCCAGCATCGTCGAGACGCAGGTGACGCAGGTTCTGGAAGGCTCGATTGCCGGCATCGAAGGCATCGACGTTCTGGAATCCACCAGCCGCTCGGAATCGAGCCGCATCACCGTACGCTTTCGCCCCGAGATCAATCCCGACGTCGCCGCGAGCGACGTACGCGACCGCGTGAGCCGGGTACGCCAGCGCCTGCCCGATGAGATCGACGAGCCCGTCATCTCGAAGGTGGAGGCGGATGCTCAGCCTGTGGTCTTCGTCGTGTTCCGCTCCGACCAGATGAACGCGCTGGAACTGACGGACTATATCGACCGCTACGTGGTGGACCGGTTCAAGAATCTCACCGGCGTGGCCGATGTGCAGATCTACGGCGAGCGCCGCTACGCGATGCGGGTCTGGATCGACCGGGAACGCCTCGCCTCCTATGCCCTCACCGTGCAGGACATCGAAGACTCGCTGCGGGCGCAGAATGTCGAGATCCCGTCGGGCCGCATAGAGAGCGCGGACCGCGAGTTCAACGTTCTCTCACGCACGGCGCTCTCCACTGTCGACCAGTTCAAAGACATCGTGGTCAAGCGCGCGGACGGCGCACAGGTGCGTTTGGGCGAAGTGGCAACGGTCGAGCTGGGCGCCGCCGACGAGCGCCGATCGAGCCGTTTCCAGGGCGCGCAGGCCATCATCGTCGGCATCATCAAGCAGGCGGTTGCCAACCCGCTCGATGTGTCGTCCGGCGTACGGGCCGTGCTGCCGGCGGTCAATGAGAGCCTGCCGGCCGGCATGAGCGCGACGGTCGGCAATGACAACGCCGTCTTCATCGACCGCTCGATCCGGTCGGTCTTCCACACCATTTTCGAAGCCGTCGTGCTGGTGGTGCTGGTGATCGTGGTGTTCCTGCGCTCCTTGCGCGCGTCACTGATCCCCGTCGTCACCATTCCCATTTCGCTCATCACCACCTTTGCGATCATGTACGCGCTCGGCTTCAGCGTGAACACGCTGACGCTGCTCGCCATGGTGCTGGCCATCGGTCTCGTCGTGGATGATGCCATCGTCGTGCTCGAGAACATTTTCCGGCACATCGAGCACGGCATGAAGCCGATCCCCGCCGCCATAAAGGGGTCACGCGAGATCGGCTTTGCGGTCATCGCGATGACACTGACTCTGGCCGCGGTCTATGCGCCCGTGGCCTTTGCCTCCGGCCGCACGGGGCGTCTGTTCCTGGAATTCGCGCTTACCCTTGCCGGTGCCGTGCTGATCTCCGGCTTCATCGCACTGTCGCTGACCCCCATGATGTGCTCGCGCCTGCTAAAGCACGAGCCGGAGCCGGGGCGTATCTCCGCTTTCATCGAACGGTGCCTGCGGGCGCTGGAGAACGGGTATCGGCGGGCGTTGACCGCTACGCTGAAGGTGCGCCCGCTTGTGCTGCTGGTCGCGCTGCTGGTCGGCGGGGCAAGCGGCATTCTCGTCTACATGCTGCCCTCGGAACTGTCGCCGGTCGAGGACCGCGGCGTCGTCCGGGTCACCGGCAGTGGGCCGGAGGGCTCTACGCTCGGCTACACCGCTCGCTACACCAACCAGGTGGATGGGATCCTCAACAAGATTCCGGAAATGGATAGCGTTCTGATCATCAACGGCATGCCCGAGGTGAACCGCTTCCTCGTCATTGGCCGCCTCAAGGATTGGGACGAGCGCGACCGCCGGCAGCAGGAGATCGTCGCCGCCACCTCGCCGCAGCTGCGCCGCATCGCCGGTGTGAACGCCTACGCGAACAATCCCGCCTCGCTCGGCGCGTCCAACAATTCGCGGCCCATCGAGTTCGTGCTCCAGACGTCCGGCACCTATGAGGAGCTGAACGAGTATGTGGATCGCTTTCTCGCGCGGGTGCAGGACTATCCCGGATTGACCAGCGTCGAGAGCGACCTGAAGCTCAACAAGCCGGAAATCTCCATCACCGTCGATCGGGCCAAGGCGGCCGACCTCGGCATCGACGTATCAGCGCTCGGGCGGACTCTGGAGAGCCTGCTGGGCGGCCGGCAGGTCACGCGCTTCGAAGTCGGCGGCGAGCAGTATGACGTCTATGTCCAGTTGGATGCGCAGGACCGCGCCTCGCCGGCCACGCTGGACACGATTTTTCTACGCTCGGCGAGCGGCGAGATGGTCCAGCTCTCCAACCTTGTCACCGTGCGCGAGACGGTCGCGCCGCAGGAGCTGAAGCGCTTCAATCAGCTGCGCTCGGCGACCATATCCGCCAATCTCGCGCCGGGCTTCGCGCAGGGCGAGGCGCTGGCCTTCCTCGACCAGACCGCGCGCGAGATCCTGCCGCAGACGGTGCAGACCGATGTGTCCGGCCAGAGCCGTGAATTCCGCGCCACCGGCCAGAGCCTTCTCGTCGTGTTCATCCTCGCGCTGGGCTTCATCTATCTGGTGCTGGCCGCCCAGTTCGAGAGTTTCCGCGATCCGGTCATCATCATGCTGACCGTGCCACTGTCGATGACGGGCGCCCTGGCGGCGCTCTACCTCACCGGCGGCACGCTGAACGTCTACTCGCAGATCGGCCTGGTGACCCTGGTGGGGCTCATCACCAAGCATGGCATTCTCATCGTCGAATTCGCCAACCAGCAGCAGGAAGCCGGTCATGACCGGCGCGCCGCCGTCATCGAAGCGGCCGTGCTGCGCCTGCGTCCGATCCTCATGACGACGGGCGCCATGGTGCTGGGCGCCGTACCGCTCGCGCTGGCGAGCGGGGCGGGTGCCGAGAGCCGGTCGCAGATCGGCTGGGTCATCGTGGGAGGCATGACGCTCGGCACGCTGCTCACCCTGTTCATCATCCCGACCGTCTACTCCCTGATCGGCCGCATCCACCATGTGGCGCATGCGGAAATTGCCCCAGGCCTCGTCCACAGCCCGGCGGAATAGGTCTCTATTTCTGCAGGCTCCGAAACTCGCGCGCCCCGGCAAACACCGCGTGTGCGGGGCTTCTCTTTATCCCTGATGCCATCTGAGGTGCGCGCAGCAGGCATCGACCGCGCAGATGATCGCCACGGATGAGTTCGTGGAACTCGAACGGGCCACCGTGGTCCCCACGCCCGCGCCGGAGAGCTGGATCGACACGCTTGCGGCGGTAAGCGTTTTCCGACCCGACAGGATCGAGA
>JAEZMI010000308.1 GCA_023414975.1 Pseudomonadota bacterium
GGCGGGGCCTCCGCCGCCAGAAGCGGCGCGAGGCAGCCGCCGAGCCCCGCCTCCGGCCGCACCATGGCAAGCCCCTCGCCGAGCAGGCGCTCGTTCACCGTGGCGCCGGCCGCGCCCTCGGCGTCGACCGTCAGCAGGACCGGCAGGCGGCCGTGACGGTCGGCCAGATCACGCGTCGGGGCGATGCGCACGGACCGGCCGACCAGCGGCACAAGCGCCGCCCGCAGCGCCGCCTCACCCGCACCGACCTCGCCCGCGCCGGCCTCACCGGACGGCACGGCAAGACCCGCGAGGCGCAGCACGCGGCCATCCTCCAGCACGAGATCGCCGAACCCGTCCACCGCCGCGACCGGCCCGGCCGACGGGCCGGAAGGCGCGCAGCCCTGCGCGTGGGCGGGGATGGCGGGCAACAGGCCGGCGGCAAGAAGGGCGAGCGCCAGGAGATTTTGCGCCAGAACGCTTTTCGCCAGGAGGCTTTGCGCGAGTAAGCTTTTCGCGAGCAGACCGAGGATCGAAGGGGCGGATGATCCCGTCGGATGGCGCGGGGCGCAGGCCATCGCCGACGGTCCGCGACGCGCGCGGCCGACATGTCCGGCCTGCCGGCCGGCGACGGCGCTCCGGAAGGGAGGCCGGCTTCGGGCGATGTGCGATCCGGTCATTGAACGGGGCTCCGCCCGCATGATAACGCAGCCGCGCGCATTCCCCTAGGTCCCGCGCGCCCCTTGATCGCGACACCGGTTTCGGGTCATCTACGCGCGGTCTCTCCCGGTAGCTCAGCAGGATAGAGCACAGGTTTCCTAAACCTGGGGTCAGGGGTTCGATTCCCTTCCGGGAGGCCATCTTTCGGCGTCCGGGCGCCCGCCGGGTCTGTCGGCCGCGCGCGGGCTGTGGCTAAAGCGCCCTGCCTTACCTTTCGGCAGCCGCGCGTCTTGCCCTTGCCATGATCACTCCCAAGATGAGGGATGTCGGCGTTGCCCGCCGGCGCCCGTTTCCACAGAGGTCTTTCTGCGAGGTCATGGAGAGCATCACCGCCGATCTGGCTCAGCTGCTGCAGAGCCACAGCTATCTGGTTCCGCTCGTCGTCGGGTTCATCGCCTTCGGTGAATCGCTGGTGCTGGTGGGTCTCCTCATCCCCGCGACGGCGCTGATGCTCGCGATCGGCGGGCTCGTCGGCTCCGGCCTCGTCGAGCCCGTGCCCGTGGTGGGCGGGGCGATCGCCGGCGCGATCCTCGGCGACATCGCCTCCTACTGGCTTGGGCGCTGGGTCGGCCCGCGCGTCGTGCACCGCTGGCCGCTGCAGGGCTACCGGCATCAGGTGGCGCAGGCGCGGCTGTTTTTCCGCCGCTTCGGCTTCGCCTCGGTCTTCGTCGGCCGCTTCTTCGGTCCGGTCCGCTGCACCATGCCGATGGTGGCGGGCATGATGCGGATGGAACAGCGCCGCTTTCAGCTCGCCAATGTCTCCTCAGCCTTCGTCTGGGCGCCGGTGATGCTGGCGCCCGGCTGGTTCGCGGCCGAGGGCGCGCAGGCGCTGGGCGGCGGCAGCACGGAAGGCTGGGCCCTCTCCATGGTCGGCATCACGGTGGTGATGCTCGTGGCGACCGCCGTCGTGCTCCGGGTGATCAAGGGCCGCATCGCCCCGCGCCGGCGCGACCGCCGCGCCCCGCCTGCGCCGGCCCGTGCCGGAATCGCGGAGCCGGCCGGCCCGCGATGAGCGCGGGCCAGCCCTCCTCGGATCAGCCCCCCTCGGATCAGCGGTAGAGCAGCCCCGCCGCCGCGGCGTAGAGCGGGATGCCCAGCACGACGTTGAACGGGAAGGTTATGGCGAGGGACGCGGCGAGCGAATAGGCCGCGTTCGCCTCCGGCAAGGCGAGGCGCACCGCGGCCGGGGCCGCGATGTAGGACGCGCTCGCCGCCAGCGTCGCCAGCACGACCGCGCCGCCTTCCGACAGGCCCGCCGCATGGCCGGCGAGAAGGCCCAGCGCGCCGTTCACCAGCGGCGCGGCCAGCGCGAAGGTGACGAGCCGCCCGCCGGCCTTCCAGGCTGCATCGGCCTTCTCCGCGGCGACGATGCCGAGCTCCAGCAGGAACAGGCAGAGGAAGCCGAGGAACAGGTCGCCGAAGAAGGGCCGCACCGGCGCGAGCCCCGCCTTGCCGATGACGCCGCCGATGACGAGGCCGCCGACCAGCAGGAGGAAGCTCTTGGCGGAAATGACCTCATGCAGCGCCGGGCCGAGCGAACGCGCCGCGCCGGGCTCTCTGCCCGCGCCGGCGAGCCGGGCGATCACCAGGGCGACGACGATGGCCGGCGCCTCCATCAGCGCGAGGATGGCGGTCATGAAGCCCTCATGGGGCGTGCCCGCGCGCTCCAGATAGCTGACCACCGCGATGAAGGTGACGGCCGAGACCGAGCCGTAATGGGCGGCGAGCGAGGCGGCATCGGCGACACCGAAGCCGGCGAGCCGCCGCAGCGCCGCGTAGCACCAGAGCGGGATCAGCACGCCGAGCCCGAGCGCGGCGGCGGCGGGGCCGGCAAAGTCGGCCCAGCGGGTCTCGGCCAGCTCCGCCCCGCCCTTCAGCCCGATCGCCAGCAGGAGATAGATCGACACCGCCTCGAACACGGAAGCGGGGATTCGCAGATTGCTGCGCAGCGCGCAGGCGAGCGCTCCAAGACCGAAGCACAGGACCGGTGGCGAGAGAAGGGCGGCGCTGGCGAGCGACATGAGCGGTCTCCGAGGCGGATCAGACAGGTGAGACGGTCAGAGGGACAAGGTGGGATGGACGCCCCCGGAGGGCGGCGGCCATCGTGAGAGGGACGGCCCCGACGGGCCGCTGTGCGCGTGAAACGGCCGGCCCTCTGCAGGCCGGCCGCTTCGGTCGTCTTTGGCTGCCGGCGGCGAACCGCCGGCAGGTCGGATGTGCGCCGGACCCAGCGCGGGCCGGATCCCAGCGCGTGCCGGATCCGAGCGCGTGTCGGATCACTGCGCGCGGGAGCCGTGAGCGCCCGCTGCGTCCTGGCGGGTCTTCCACAGCGAGAACAGGACGCCGCCGAAGATCATCGCCAGGGTCACACCCAGCGAGATGGCGGGGTCGAGCTTGCCGTAGAAGTAGTTCCAGAAAATCTTGCCGCCGATGAACACCAGGACCAGCGCCAGCGCATACTTCAGGTATTCGAAGCGGTGCACCATCGCCGCCAGCGCGAAGTAGAGGGCGCGCAGGCCGAGGATCGCCATGATGTTCGCGGTGAAGACGATGTAGGTATCGGTGGTGATGGCGAAGATCGCCGGCACCGAATCGACCGCGAAGACAAGGTCGGCGATGTTGATGACCACCAGCGCCAGGAAGAGCGGCGTCACCCAGAGCACGAGCTTGCCGGTGACCGGATGGGGCTGGCGCACGATGAAGCGCTGGCCATGCAGCTGCGGCGTCACGCGCAGGAAGCGGGAGAGCAGGCGCACCACCGGGTTCTTCGAAACGTCCGCCTCGCCTTCCTTCACGATGAGCATCTTGATGCCGGTGGCGACCAGGAAGGCGCCGAAGAGCAGCAGCACCCAGTCATATTCCTGCACCAGCGCCGCGCCGACGCCGATCATGATGCCCCGCAGCACCAGCACCGCGAGGATGCCCCAGACCAGGGCCCGGTACTGGTACATGCGCGGAATGGCGAAGTAGCTGAAGATCAGCGAGATGACGAAGACATTGTCGATCGACAGCGCCTTCTCGATCGCATAGCCGGTGAAGTACTGCATGCTGGCGTCCGGACCCATCGAGTACCAGATCCAGCCGCCGAACAGGACGGCGACGGCGATGTAGAAGGCGGAAAGCTTGAGGCTCTCGGCGATGCCGAGCTCCTTGTCACCCTTGTTCAGCACGCCCAGATCGAAGGCGAGCAAGATCAGCACGATGCTCAGGAAGCTCAGCCAGAGCCAGACCGGCTTGCCGACGAAGTCGGCGGTCATCAGGGAAAGCAGAATATCCATCAGGTCCTCGGATCAAGGCCCAGCGGCACGCGCCGAGGGGCGGTTCGCAGCGCCGGGGCAAGCGCCACGAACCGCCCGATCCGGGCGTCCGCTCTGGGCGGTCGGTGGAGAGGACCGACATGGCGGCGAAGCGTGCGGCGCATCGCCGTCAGAGGGGCCCGGACCTCGGGACAAGAGTGAGATGTCGACAAGCCGGGCTTGTCTTAAGCGGAACAGGACGTCGCTCGCGGAATGCGGCGACCTTAGCGCACCGGTTTGAGGCGAAGATCGGTGAAGCGGTGTGGCTTGCGCACCACCATCACTTCGGCGATCTGGCGCCCCTCCCGGCGGATGTAGCTGATCTGGTCGCCGATCTGGCGCTTCATGTGCTTGAGAGCCACCAGGCGCTCGCCGTCGGGGTCCAGGCGCCGCCGTTCGGCTTCCATTTCCGCGTCGAGCATTCGGCTGCGGGTCGTCAGCGACTTGAGGAACTGGTCCAACTCAACCTCCTTTCGATGCGAGAAAGATGGTGTGGACGCACCCATAGTTCCAATGCATAGTTTCAATAATGCCGATTGAGTGAAACTATCGACATGGTATTCCGCCCCAGCAACCGCCAGCTCGAATACGCCGTCGCTCTCGCCGAGACCGGCCATTTCGGCGCCGCCGCACGGCGCTGCCATGTCTCGCAGCCGACCCTGTCGGTCCAGATCGCGCAGCTGGAAGCGCAGCTCGGCGCCACGCTGTTCGAGCGCACGCCGGGCCGCGTGCAGCCGACACCGGTCGGCGCGCAGGTGATCGAGGCGGCGCGGCACGTATTGCTGACGCTGGACGACATCGTCGCCGCGGCGGCGAGCAGCACGCGCAATCTTGGCGGGCTGATCCGGCTGGGCGTGGCCCCGACCTTCGGGCCCTATTTCCTGCCCAACCTGCTGCCGGCGCTGCACGCCAAATACCCGGCGCTGCAGATCTACATCAAGGAGGAGCGCCCGGCGGTTATCCTGCGCGACGTGGTGGCCGGCGCGCTGGATTGCGGGCTCGGCCCGGGGCCCGATTCGGACCACGCGGTGACGTTCCGCCGGCTGTGCCGCGAGACGATCTTCCTCGGGGTGCCGAAGGATCATCCGCTGGCGAAGGTCGGCCATGTCGACCCGCAAGCGCTGCACGGCGAGCGCCTGCTCACGCTCGGGCGCGGCCACCATCTGTTCGAGCGGGTGCGCGAGCTTGCCGCCGCCTGCGGCGCGGACATGCGCGAGGATTATGAGGGCACCAGCCTCGACGCGCTGCGCCAGATGGTGCTGATGGGCATGGGCATGTCGCTGTTTCCCGAGCTTTACGCACGCTCGGAGTTCCGCGTCGAGGAGGATATCGCCCTGCTCACCCTCGACGGGTGGCCGGCGAGCCGCGAGATGGGCTATTTCTGGCGCGCCGGCAGCGGGCGGGCCGCCCAGTTCGAGGAACTCGCGCGCGAAAGCGAGGCCACCTGCGCCGCGCTCGGATTGACGGCGGCCTAGAGAATGCTCGATCAAGCACGCCACTGCATGGCCACATGTTACCTTTAAACTTGCAGCTGTTTCTATCTGTATTGAGCATTTGCCCAAATGCAGTTCCCGCCTATTCTGGTATGGGGAACATCACATGAAGGCGGCAATGACCGATCATCGAGATGATCGCGGCGTGAGGCCAGCACGGCGCGCTCGGCTCACGCGTGCCGCCGCCCTCCTCTCCATGGCCCTCCTCACGATGGCCCTCCTCACGATGGCCCTCCTCACCATGGACCTTGCCGGTCCGCCGCAGGCGCTCGCCGACCACGTCCCGGGAGGGCCGGCGACCACCGGGAATACGGGCGGGGCGACGGTGAACCTGCAGATCGTCGGCGGCCTTGCCGGCGTCACGCAATATACCGGCTACGAGCAGCCCTTCTGGGAGAAGGAGATCACCGAGCGCTCCGGCGGTCGGATCACCGCGACCATCCGCCCCCTGGACGCGGGCGGTCTGCGCGCGGAGGAGACGCTGCAGCTCATGCGGCTGGGGGTCGTGCCCTTCGGCACGGCGAGCCTCTCGCGCGTTTCGAGCGACGACCCCGAGCTGAACGCGGTCGACCTGCCGGTGCTGAACCCCGACATGGCCACGCTGCGCAAGACCGTGCAGGCGACGCGCGAGCACCTCGCGGACTATCTGCTCAAACGCTACGACATCGTGCTGCTGGCGATTTACACCTATCCGGCGCAGGTCATCTTCTGCACGCAGCCCTTCAGCGGGCTCGACGATCTTGTCGGCCGCAAGGTGCGCACCTCGTCGGTCGGCCAGGCCGAGCTGATGGCCGGCCTCGGCGCGGTGCCGGTGCTGCTGCCCTTCGCGGAAATCGTGCCCGCCTTGAAGGCGGGCGTCGCCGAATGCGCCATCACCGGCACGCTCAGCGGCTATGAGATCGGCCTGCCGGGCACGGCGACCTATGTGCACACCATGGCGATCAGCTGGGGCGTGTCCTTCTTCGGGGCCAACCGTGCCGCCTGGGAAGCCATCCCGCCCGATCTTCAGGGGGTGATCCGCGAGGGGCTGGGCGACCTTGAGCGCCGCGTCTGGATCCAGGCCGACACCGACACCAAGCGGGGTCTCGCCTGCAACAGCGGCACCGCCACCTGCGGCGATGTGGTCGGCGACATGACCCTGGTGCCCACCTCGCCCAAGGACGCGGCGCGGCGGGAGAAGCTGCTGGAACGCGTCGTCATTCCCCGGTGGATCCTGCGTTGCGGCGCCCGATGCGCGCAAGCCTGGAACACCTATCTCGCGCCGGTTCACGGCCTTCGCGCGGAACAGGAGTGACACCTCATGATGTTCGCGCGTCGATGATCAGAGCCAGGCTCAAAGTCGCCGTCGCCGCCGGCACGATGATCATTCTGCTGACGGTGGCGGCCGGCACCGCCCTGCTGCTGGACCGCGGCGAGCAGGCGGCGACGGCGGCCGCGGCGGCCGGTCTCGAACGCTCCGCGCAGGCCGTGGAAAACGCGCTGAACCGGCAGCTCCTGCAGGTGCACGGGGCGCTGGCGAGCCTGCCGAGCCTGTTTGCGGCGGCCAAGGCCCGGCCCGAGGCCTCCCCGGTCACCTCGGAACTGCTGGGCGGACTGAACTTCCAGACCCTCGCCTATCGCGACCTCCTCCTGGTGGGACCCGACGGCACCGTGATCGCCGCCGCCCAACCGAACGGCGCGCGGCGCCTGCTGCCCTTCAACGCCGACCAGCTGCACGGCACACCGCTCGCCCTGCTGGGACCGCTGCGTAACACCATATCCGGCGACTGGTCGCTTTACCTCGCGCGGACCGTGCCGCAGTGGGGTGGCGTGACCCCGGTGGCCGAGGTGCCTCTCCTGACGCTGATGAAGCTGCTGGCGGAAACGGGGCTCGATCCCGCCACGCGGATCGCGCTGCAACGCCCGGACGGCCGGCTGATCGCCGCCCTGCCGCATGACGAATTGGGGACCGGCCGGCTGCTGACGGACGAGACACGGCAGCCTGAACCGGACGGGATCGCGGTGCTCAACCGCGCGCAGAATGGCATGGAGGCGATGTTCGTCGTCTCCCGGCTCTCGCTCTATAATGACGTGCGCGTCGTGCTGAGCGCGCCACGCCGGGCGCTGCTCGCCAACTGGCTGCGCAACCGCGAGCGGGTGCTGTTCTCGGTCGGCGTCGGCATGCTGCTGGTCGGCGCCTTCGGCGCCCTGTTGATCCTGGCGCTCGGCCAGCGCGAGCGCATGGAGGCCGAGCGGGCCCGCGCCGCCACGGTGCTGGTGAACGCCATCGAGGCCATGTCCGACGGTTTCGTCATGTGGGATCACGAAGACCGCCTCGTGACGTGCAACCAGCGTTTTCGCGACATCTACGCCGTCAGCGCGCCGTTTATGATCCCCGGCACGCCGTATGACGATATCGTGCGGCGGGCGGTGGAGGCCGGCCAGTACGACGTGCCCGCGGACGAGCGCGAGGAACTGATCGCCCAGATGATCGCCATGCACCGCGACGGCACCGGTTCGGCCGAACGGCAATTGTCCGATGGCCGCTGGATCCTCGTCCGCGAGCGCCGTACCGCCGATGGAGGGATGGTCGGCATCCGCGCCGACATCACCGCGCTCAAGAACGCCCAGGAGGAGCTCGCCGAGGCGAATGCGCGCGCCAACGCCGCAGCCGCCGAGGCGCGCCGGCAGAACGCGGCGCTCATCGAGCGGGAGGGGCAGATCCGCTTCCTCGCCCATCATGACGATCTCACGCGCCTGCCCAACCGGGTGCTGTTCCGCAGCCGGATCGACGCGGCGCTGCAAGCCGCCGCCGAGCGGGGCGAACGGCTCGCCTTGCTCTATCTCGATCTCGACCGCTTCAAGGATGTGAACGACACGCTCGGCCATCCCGTCGGCGACGCGCTGCTGCGGGCCGCCGCCGCCCGGCTCGGGCACAGTGTCGCGGATGATGAGCGGGTCGCCCGTCTCGGGGGCGACGAGTTCGCGATCATCAGCCTCGCCTCGGAACAGCCTGACGCGGCGCTCGCGCTCAGCGCGCGCATCATCGCCGAGCTCAGCACGCCCTACAGCATTCTCGGCCACACCATCGCCGCCAGCGCCAGCGTCGGCATCGCCATCTCCGATGGCATGGAGCTGGACGCGGACGCCCTGCTCAAGCAGGCGGACCTCGCGCTCTATCATGCCAAGGCGCAGGGGCGCGGCACCTATTGCGTCTTCACGCCGGAGATGGACGCGCATCTGCGCGGCAGGATCGAGCTGGAGATGGACCTGCGCACCGCACTCGAGGCGAAGCAGTTCCACCTCGTCTACCAACCCATCTTCGACCTCAGCGACAACGGTCTCATCGGTTTTGAAGCGCTGCTGCGCTGGCAGCACCCCACGCGCGGCCTCGTGAACCCGGCGACCTTCATCCCGCTCGCCGAGGAGACACGGCTGATCGTCGACATCGGCGCCTGGGCGCTGGAGCAGGCATGCGCGGACCTCGCCGACCTGCCGGGGGCGCCGCGCCTCGCCGTCAACCTCTCGCCGGTTCAGCTGGCGGTGGGAGATCTGATCGGCATGGTGAACCGGGTACTGGAGCGCACGCGGTTCGAGGCGTCCCGGCTGGAGCTGGAGATCACCGAGACGGCGCTGTTCGACAACAACGCGCGAAACCTCGAAACGCTCGGAAAGCTCAAGGAGCTCGGCGTCGGCATCGTGCTCGACGATTTCGGCACGGGATATTCCAGCCTCAGCCATTTGCGGCTGTTCCCGCTGGACAAGATCAAGATCGACCGCTCCTTCGTGCGTGAAATGGTGGTGCGGCCGGACAGCGCCGCGATCGTCGACACCATCGCGGACCTCGCCGCGCGTCTCGGCATGACCACGACGGCCGAAGGCATCGAGACCGCCGAACAGCAGGAGGTCGCGCGCAAGGCGGGCTGCACCCACGCCCAGGGCTTCTTCCTCGGCCGGCCGCAGCCGCTCGACCAGACGCGCGCGCTCGCGAGTTCTTACGGCGAACGACCTCATCGCCTCGCCCGGCGCAGCAGCCGTACCGGCCCGCGGCCGGGCGACCTTACGGGCTGATCAGCAACGGCTCAGGGCGCGCGGCTTCGCCGCGCACGGCGCCATTGCCGCAGGAGCCCACGCAGGCCGGTATCCGGCGGGCGGGCATCCGGCGGAGGGAGCCGGGATTGAACGTCCAGCAACCTCTGCTGAACGCCGGAAAGTTCGGCGCGGAGGGAACATTCCGTCTCCCGCGCCATGGCGAGCGCCTGCTGCAGCCGGTTCTGTTCGTCAGTCGTTCGAAGCATCGCCTCTTGGAGCATCGCCTGTTCGTGCTCAATCACGCCAGTGAGCTGCTAGCGCGTCCCATCGAACTGCTGGCGTTCCGCGTCGAGTTGCTGGCGCGCCGCGTCCAGCTGCCGGCGCTCCGCGTCGAGTTGCTGGCGCGCCGCGTCCAGCTGCTGGCGCTCCGCGTCGAGTTGTCGGCGGGCTGCGTCCAGCTGCTGGCACGCCGCGTCGAGTTGTCGGCGGGCCGCGGTCAGCTCGCGCGCCATGGCAAGGCGGTCAGCGGCCTCGTGGGAGAGTGTGCCGCCGGCCGTCGTTTCCAATTCGCGTCCGGTTCGCATGAACGATGGATTGAACAAGCTTGCATGAGCCGCAAGCGCCGTCTCCCGCTCAAGCGGCAGCACAGCGGACAATTTGTCGTAGAGATATTCCGCGTCCTCGACGAAGCGGGGGAAATCCATCAGCACCAGAGGTACATCGCGACAGACGGCATACTGCACGAGCGTGTGGAACGCGACGGCGAGGATGCGCGCCTGATCCTGGGTGCTCAAGCTGTAGACCATGCCGCCGGGCACCGTCCCCCAGTGATCGAAACTACCTGGCAAATGGCTCAACGAGGGCACGAGCCGATGCATCGCCGCGCGTTCGAGAATCACGCGGCTCGCCGCCGCTTCCTCAAGCGCCCGCACCGGTACGATGAAGGCATCCACCGTCACATCCGGGGGGATGGTGTTCTGCGGATCGAAAGCGATCCAGGGCGACTTGATGACATAGGGGAGTTGATCGGCCTGATCGTGAAGGAAGGTGTCTTCGAGGCCGGCGTGGCTGGCTTCATCGAGCCGGGCATCGGGACGACGGCCGAGATGCGTGTCGAGACCGTTGGCGTGGAGATACTGCACGAGGAACGTCGTGCCCGCCCGCCCCGTGCCGGTGATGATGACATGCCTGTTGGCCACGCGCGCTCCCACGCCAGAAACTGGTATCTGCCGCTTCCACCATAAATCGCCTAACGGCTGCAATAGTTACCTCCGCGATCGCCGATCACAATCGACGAAACCCACGCAGGAAACCGGCATGGGTCGCGCCGCCGCCAGATCGGTGCTTTCGCGCAGGCCGCCGGGCGTTCCAAATCGGCGTTCCAGGTGGACGGCCGGGCAGGTGTCGGAGGCCGTCAGACCCGCGCGGGGGCGAGCTCGGCCGATGGCAGGCGTGCCTCGGTGAGCCGGAGGGCCGCGACGAGGCCGATGACATTCATCGCCGGCAGCAGCCAGATGGCGGCGCGGAAGGCGGCGGGGGTGGGCTCGGTGCCGCCTGAAAAGAGATCGAGAAGCTCGCCGAAGCCCCACTCGGCGAGGCCGCCCAGCAGCATGATCATCATATTGGTGGCGGCGATCGCGGTTCCGGTGACGTGGGAGGGGTTGTGCTCCACCGCCGCCGCGAAGCAAACGACCTGCGGGGTCGAGGCGAGACCGAGCAGCAGCAGCAGGGCGTACATGCCCATGAGCGAGCTGGATGGAATGAGCGCGATGAGGACGGTAACGCCGACGGTGGCGAGGCTTGCCCCGACCAGAAGGAGCCGGCGCGTGCCGAACCGGTCGGAGACGAAGCCGGCGAGCGGACCGCCGATCATCCAGCCGACATACATCATCGAGACGGCGCTGGAGGCGCCGATCCGGTCGGCGCCGGTGAGCGCGGCTATGTAGCTCTCGCCCCACAGCGCGCCGAGGATCGACAGCGGCATGTAGAGGCTGGCGCCGACGATGCCGATGTACCAGCTTTGCGGGTTGGCATAGACCACGCGCAAAGCCGCCACGATGCCCGCCCGCTCCGCCGGGGGCTCGCCTGCTTCCGGCACCGCCCCCGCGCTGTCGCCGGCGGGCACCACCAGCGCGATCAGCAGGGCGACGAGCACGCCGAACGCGCCGGTGATCAGGAGTGCGTTCTGCCAGCCCAGCGATTCGACCAGCCGGGCCACGCCGGCATTGCCGATGATCGCCCCGGCCATGCCCAGCGCCGTGGTCAGCCCCGACAGCAGCGCCAGCATCGAGCGCGGGAACCAGGCGGCGGCGAGATACATGGTGCCGACAAAGGCGAAGGCCGAGCCCATGCCCTGGCAGAAGCGCGCGGCCACCAGAAAGGCGGGGCTCGAACCGGCGACCTCAATGAACACGCCGAACGTGCAGATCGCGACCGAGACCAGGAGCACGCGCTTGGCCCCGAAACGATCGATCATCGTGCCGGAGACAAGCTGCATCGGCGAATAGATGAAGTAATAGGCCCCCGCCGCCGCCCCGAGCCCGGCCGCCGCCAAGCCGAAATGGGCCCGCAGATCGGTCTCCATCGCGGCGGGCGCGACCCGCACGAAGAACTCGTAGAGATAGAAGAGCGCGGCGGTGCCCCAGATCATCCAGCCCCGCGCCGAGGCCTGGGTGACGGTGCCGCCCGCGCGCTCGTCGATGATCATGCCGTTCTCCCGTCCCGCGCGAATCGCCCTGCGCTCACCGGGTGGCATGATATCAGACCCATGCTGTCGCCAAGCCCGCGCGGTCGCTGTGCCCGCCGGCGGTCAGCTGTCGACATAGCCGAGGCTGGGCTCCAGCCGCTCGAAGGTCTCGTCCATCGGATAGAAGGGCGTGAAGGGAAGCCCGATATGGCCGAACCTCAGCGAAAGCTGGCTTTCGGCGGTTTCCTCGTCGGCGCGCTTGATGGCGGCGAGATAGAGAGCGGCGGCAAGCCCGGTGCGGTCGGCGCCCGACCGGCAGTGAATGAGGATGGGGCGCGGCGCATCGGCGAGCCGCGCCATGAATTCGGCAACCTCGGCATCGGTGAGTTCGCGACGGGCGGACCAGGAGAGATCGATGAGGGTGACGCCATGGGCGGCGGCGAGGCGCGCCTCCTCGCGGTACCAGGCCTTGTCCGGGGCGGCGCCGCGCAGATTGACGATGGTGCGCAGCTTGAAGTCCGTCAACGCCGCTTCGAGCTGAGGGCCGGACAGGGTGGCGGAACGATAAAGCTCGCCCTCGACCACAGTGTGGAGATTGCCGCGCGCGACAGCGAGGGCGGCGTATAGCGTGGCCGCGCCGACACCGGCGGCGACCAGCCACAGAGCCCCACGCGCCACCCGGCGCGTTCCCCAACGCTGAAAATACCCCCGCACGGACGCTCTCCCCGATCGCTCGGGAGCTTTCTGCGGCACGCTTCCTGTCGCCAACCTGTCCGAGCCAAGGCGCGGGCGGGGACGGCGCAAGCTGGGAAAAGCGACAGTCATCCGACAGGTTGACGCAGCGATCTCTCCTGCCGTCGGCACACCGCCGATCTGCTCGAGGAGTTCGACCGATGCGCAAGATTCCCGCCGCTGCCGCCCTTACCGCCGTCTTCGCCGCCGCCCTGATTGCCCCTGTGGCCGCGCCGATTGCCGCCTTTGCCAGCCCGGCCTGCACGACCGAGGCGAAAGACAAATGGATGACCGAAGACGTCATGAAGGCGAAAGTCGCCGATATGGGCTATCAGAAGATCAAGACCTTCAAGGTCTCCGGCAGCTGCTACGAAATCTACGGCTATACCAAGGACGGCAAGAAGGCCGAGGTCTATTTCAACCCGGTCTCCGGTGCGGTCGTGAAGTCCGAGATCGACTGATGGCTCGCCCCGCCGAGGCCCCCCATGCCCCAGCGCGCTCGGCCTCGCGCGAGCCATCGCCTGACGTGATGGTGTGGGATCCGGTGGTGCGGATATTCCACTGGACGATCGTCGCCGGCTGCCTTCTCAATCTCTTCGTCGTCGAGGATGGCGACGGCCTGCACCGGATCATCGGCTATGCCGTGGCCGCGGCGCTGGTCGTCCGCGTCGTCTGGGGCTTCGTCGGCACGCCTTACGCGCGTTTCGCCGCGTTCGTTCCCGGCCCGCGTCGGCTCGGGCGGTATCTCTCCGCTCTTGCCAGGGGCCGCGAGCCGCGCATGCTGGGTCATAATCCCGCCGGCGCGGTGATGATGCTCACGCTGATGGCGCTGCTCGCCGCCACCTGCCTGAGCGGGTGGCTGATGGGGCTCGACGCTTTCTGGGGCGAGGCGTGGCTGGAGGACATGCACGAATGGCTGGCGAATTCCATTCTCGTGCTGGCATTCCTGCACGCGGCGGCGGCGCTGATCGAAAGCCATCGCCACCGCGAGAATCTCGTGCTCTCCATGATCACCGGCCGCAAGCGCCGTGCCTGAGGGACGGCGCGCGCCGCCCCGCAACGTCGAGGGTTCCCGCATGAGGCCCCGCCTATGAGGCTCCTGCTGGTGGAGGACAGCCCGCGGCTGCGCGAACTGGTCAGCGAGACGATCCGGCAGGCGGGCTGGCGGATCGACGCGGTGGCGTCGCTGGAAGAGGCCCATGCCGCCTTCGCGACCAACAGCTACGACCTCGTGCTGCTGGATCTCGGCCTGCCGGATGGCGACGGGCTCGACTTCCTGCGCGCCCTGCGCCGCGAGCGCCGCACGACGCCGGTACTGGTGCTGACCGCGCGCGGCGCGATCGACGAGCGGATCGCCGGTCTCGATGCGGGGGCCGACGACTATCTCTCCAAACCGTTCAACAATGGCGAGCTTCTCGCCCGCTCGCGCGCCCTGCTGCGCCGCGCGCCGGCCATGGCGCCCGTGCTGGAGGCGGGGCGCCTGCGCTTCGATCTGTCGCGGCTGGAAGTGAGCTGTGGCGGCCACACGCTGCCGCTCACGCCACGCGAGCGCGCGGTGCTGGAAATCCTGATGCGCGATTTCGGCAAGGTCACGCCCAAGCGCGTGCTGGAGCACAAGCTCTCGGATTTCGACGAGGACATCTCGGCGAACGCCATCGATCTGCACCTCTCGCGCCTGCGCCGGAAGATCGCCGCCCATGATGCCGGCATCGCCATCGAGACGGTGCGTGGTGTCGGCTATCTGCTGCGCGAGACCGCGACATGAGCGACGCGTCGGCACCGGATGGCGGCACCGCGACGGGCAACAAAGGGCGTGGCAGGGAGCCCGCGCTCGGCGTGCTGGTGGCCCGCCGCATCGTGCTCTTCACCCTTCTGGCCATGCTGGCCCAGTTCATCGCCGTGATCGCCGAATATGCCGCCGATCCCGACAACCTGTCGCGCCTGCTGCTGGAGCGGGAGACGCAGGCGCTCGCGGAGGGCTTCACCCTCACCGGCACGGGGCTGCGCTACGAGCTGCCGGCCGGGCTGCGCGGCCGCTACGATGCGGCGGATTCGGGCTATGTCGCGCGGGTGCGCACCCCCTCCGGCGTCATCCTGTTCTCGCATTGCGACGCTTCCTGCACCGAGCACTTCCTGCCGCTCGATCTCAACCCGCCGAGCTTCTGGATGCGCATTCTCGCGGAAGGCTACCCGCTGACCTTCGCGGGGGGCCACACCGTGGAAATCGGCGGGCGGCGCGCCTTCATCGAGGTCGCCATCGACGGCGACCCGCAGCACGCGCTCTGGGGCGTCTTCGCCGATGAAGCAACCGAGCACATGCTGGTGCCGATGAGCATGACGCTGATCTTCGTGCTCGGCGCCAGTCTCTATTCCATCCACACCGCGCTGAAACCCGTCCGCGAGGCCGCGCTGGCGGCCGAGCAGCTCGACCCCATGACCTCGCAAAGCGGCCTGCCGACACAAGGGATGCCGCGCGAAATCGCCCAATTGGCCGGCGCGGTGAACCGCTCCTATGAGCGGGTGCGGGCGCTGGTCGCCGGGCAGAAGCTGTTCACCTCCGCCATCGCGCATGAAATTCGCACCCCGCTCGCCGTGGTGCGTCTGGAACTGGAGCGCATCGACCACCCGCGCGCCCGGCAGGCGATCCAGGAAGTGGACGAGCTCTCGCGCTTCCTGGAGCAGATCGTTGCCCTCGCCCGCCTCGAGGCCGTGGACAAGCTCGGCTTCGCGCCGGTTGCGCTCGACCGGATGCTGGAGGAACTGGTCGGCTCCACCGCCGCCTTCGTCTTCGGCGCGGGAGCCTCCATCGCCTTCGAGCCGTCCACCGATCCGGTCGTCGCGGGCTATGCACCCCTGCTGCGCGATGCGGTGCGCAATCTCATCGAGAACGCGGTTCGCCATGGCGGGACGGGCGTGTCGATCCGGGTCGCCACGCGGCCGGACGGCACGATCGAGGTGACGGATGACGGCATCGGCTTCGGCGGGGGCACGCGGGAGGACGCGCCGGGCTTTTACAAGCGCGCGGGCGGCCTCGGTATCGGGCTGGAGATCGTGCGCCGCATCTGCGATCTGCACGGGGCCCGCCTGGAAATCGGCCGCGGCCCGGCGGGCGGCACGCGGGCTCTCATCCTCTTCCCCGACGCGCAACAACCCGCCGCCTGACGCGTCAGCCGCGCGGCGCCGCCGCCCACAGGCCGAGGCGCTGCGTCATGAACGGCATCTCGACCAGCGGCGGCTCGGCCAAGGGCGGTGCGCCGGCCGGAAAGCGGGCGATGATCTGCCCGTCCGGGTGCGCCTCCCGCCAGGCCGGCAGGGCCGCGCGGTCCGGCTGGTCCACCGGGCGGGTGAGCCGGGCGGCATAGCCGACTTCGCCCTCATAGGGCCCGAGCACCGCGATGGGCCGGTGCGCGTCGAGCCGGGCGAGCAGCGGGGCGAGGTCGAACGCCGGCAGCCCGCCGAGCCCCGCCTGCAGGAAGCCGGCGAGCAGCAGCGCCCCCGTCGCCGCCGCCCCGGCCGTGAACGCCGCCCGCCGCAGCATCCACACCGGCCACGCCAAGGCGAGGAGCACAAGGCCGGGGGCGACATGCAGCGGCGGCAGGGAAGGGAACGGGTCCTGCGGCAGGAGAGCGGGAAGGCGTGGCGCCAGCAGCGCGGCCGCAACCATCGCCGCCCCGGCCGCCAGCACGGCGAGCATCGGGCCCGGCTCGGCCCGGCGCGGGGCTTCGCCGATGAGCCTCGCCACGATGAGCGCCACCGCCGGCAGAGCGGGGAGAAGGTAGTGCAACTGCTTGCTGGAAATCGCCGACAGGATGAGCAGGGTGCCGGCCGCCATGATCACCGGCAGCCGCCAGGCGCGCGCGCGCCACAGCGCGACCAGCGCCGTCG
>JAEZMI010000314.1 GCA_023414975.1 Pseudomonadota bacterium
TGCATCCGTAAGTGCGTGCAGTACCACGTCGGCGTCCGAATGCCCGGCCAATCCCGACTCGAAAGGTATTTTTACACCTCCAAGCATCACATGGTCGCCGTCGCCGAAGGCGTGAACATCGAAGCCCGTGGCGGTGCGCACATCGAGAAGGTCGGCGGCAAGGCGGCGTTCGGCGGTCACGAAGTCCTCGGGGGTGGTGAGCTTGATGTTGGTCGTCTCGCCGGGAAACGCGACGACGCGATATCCCGCCGCCTCGGCCACGGCGGCATCATCGGTCAGGTCGTCTCGGGTCGCGGTGCGATGTGCGTTCAGAATCAAGGGGTAAGCGAAGGCTTGCGGCGTCTGGACGGTGCGCAGCCGGTCGCGGTCCGGCCCCGTGGCGAGCGCGCCGGCCTCGCCCAGCGCCTTCACGGTGTCCACGAGCGCTAGGGCGGGAATGGCCGCGCCATGCGCTGCCGCCGCCGCGATGGCATCCGCCACCAGCCGGGCGGAGAGGAAGGGGCGGGCGGCATCGTGGATCAGCACGAGATCCGGCGGGTCATCCGCCAGTGCCTCCAGCCCCGCGCGGACGGAGGCCTGCCGTGTCGCTCCACCCGCGACAGGTAATAAAATACCATCTAGGCCACCAATTGAATCGGCGCAGAGATCAGCATGTTCGGGACTTATGACCGGGAGGACGCGGCGGATGCCGGGTTGGCCGACGAAGGCCTGGAGCGTGCGCCGAAGCACGGTGGCGCCGCCAAGCCGCCGGAACTGCTTGGGAATACCGTCGCCTGCTCTTTGGCCGCGACCTGCTGCCACCACGATCACGTCCGTGCGCATCGCCGTCGTCACCACCCTCGTCGGCTGACCTCGCCTTCATCAGCCCGCCCTTGTCCCTGACGCCCGTTTAGCGCAAAAGCGGCGGCGCTTTGCAAATCATTTGACATAAGTCGCCTAGAAGGGTTGATGACGGGCGCGGCATGGCTATTATGTAGGCACGGCCGTTCCGGCTCATTTGCTGTGCATCGAGTGATCAAGACTTGGTCCTTTCCGCATTCCACAACGCTGAATTGCCGATTGGGCCGGTCGTGGTGCCCAACCGTGTCGTGCTGGCACCCATGGCCGGCATAACGGATGCGCCGCTCCGGCGAATGGTATTAAAATACGGTGCGGGCCTCGTTGTTTCGGAAATGGTCGCATCGGACGCTCTCGCGCGCGGCCACGAGGAGACGGTCTTGCGGGCGGAGGGAGAGGGCGTGGCCATTCACGCCGTCCAGCTCGCTGGAAATGAACCTGGCTCCATGGCCTATGCGGCGCAGATCGCCGAGGGGGCCGGTGCCGCTCTCATCGACATCAATATGGGCTGCCCCGCCAAGCGCGTGACAACCGGCCTCGCTGGCTCCGCCCTCCTGCGCGACCTTGATCTGGCTACCCGGATCGTCGAGGCGGTCGTCGGCGCGGTGAAGGTGCCGGTGACGCTGAAGACGCGGCTGGGGTGGGATGATTCCGCGCGTGTGGCGCCGGAACTCGCCCGGCGTGCTGAGGCGATCGGCGTGCGGCTCATCACCATTCACGGCCGCACCCGCTGCCAGTTCTACACGGGGCAGGCCGATTGGACGGCGATTCGGGAGGTTTCCGAAGCCGTTGCCATTCCGGTGCTGGCGAATGGGGATCTCGTCGATGCCCAGGATGCACCGGCCATGCTCGCAGCCTCGGGAGCGGCGGGCGTGATGATCGGGCGCGGCGCACAGGGCAGGCCCTGGTTTCCCGGCCATGTGGCGGCTTATCTCGCGACGGGTCGAGTGCCGAATGATCCCGGCCTTGAGGAGCAGCTCGACGTCCTGCTGGAGCTTTATGAAGGCTGGCTGGCGCATTATGGGCGCGACCTCGGCATTCGCTGTGCGCGCAAGCACATCGGCTGGTCGCTGGCCGCCGCGGCGCAGGCCGCTGTCCGTGCCCCCGAGCGTGCCCGCTTCTGGCGCCAGCGCCTTCTCACGCTCGATGAACCCGCCCAGGTCGTCGCGGGGCTTCGCGATGCCTATGACGACCTCGCATGGAGACACGCGGCATGACGTCGGCGCCTACCGAACCTGACAGCAAACATCCTGTCCGGGCCAATGCCGAGGCCGTCGTCAACGCCTTGCCGCATCCCGTGGTGACGGTCGCCGAGGATGGCCGGCTGGTGGATGCCAATGTTGCCGCCGAAGCCTTCTTTGAGGCGTCCCTTGCCGTTCTGACGCGTCATCGCCTGCAGGACTTCGTGCCCTTTGGCAGCCCGATCCTGTCGCTGGTCGAGCAGGTGCGCACGCGCGGTGCTGCGGTAAATGAATACCGTGTCGATCTCGGCACGCCCCGCAATGGCGGTGAGCGCATCGTGGATATCCATGTGGCGCCTCTGGCGGAGATCGCCGGCCATGTCGTCATCATGCTTCAGGAGCGGACCATCGCCGACAAGATGGACCGCCAGCTCACCCATCGCGGCGCGGCCCGCTCGGTCACCGCGCTGGCGGCCATGTTGGCGCACGAGATCAAGAATCCGCTTTCCGGCATTCGCGGCGCGGCCCAGCTCCTGGAGCTTTCGGCCAGCGACGACGACCGCTCGCTCACCCGTCTGATCACCGACGAGGCGGACCGCATTGTGAAGCTGGTCGATCGGATGGAGGTGTTCTCCGATGAGCGCCCGATCGAGCGCGAGCCGGTCAACATCCATGCCGTGCTTGAGCATGTGCGTACCCTCGCGAGCTCAGGCTTCGCCCGCAAGATTCGTTTTCTCGAGGAATACGACCCCTCGCTGCCTCCGGTGTTCGCGAACCGCGACCAGCTTGTGCAGGTCTTCCTGAACCTGGTGAAGAACGCCGCCGAAGCCATTGGCGAATCAAGCGATGGAGAGATTCATCTCACCACCGCCTTCCGGCCCGGCGTTCGCCTCATGGTGCCCGGCGCGCCGGCGCGTGTGAGCCTCCCGCTCGAATTCTGTGTGAAGGACAATGGCCCCGGCGTGCCCGAGGACCTGATGCCCCACCTTTTCGACCCGTTCGTCACCACCAAGCCGACCGGCACCGGCCTTGGGCTGGCGCTGGTGGCCAAGATCGTCGGCGACCATGGCGGCATCATCGAATGCGACAGCCAGCCGCGCCGCACCACCTTCCGTGTCCTCATGCCCATGTACCGCGCCAGCCGCGGTAGCGAGAAGAGTTGAGAACGCTAATGCCCACGGGAAGTATCCTGGTTGCCGATGACGACGCCGCCATCCGCACCGTTCTCAATCAGGCCTTGTCGCGCGCCGGCTACGAGGTGCGCTCCTGCGGCAACGCGGCCACCCTGTGGCGCTGGGTCAGCCAGGGCGACGGCGATCTCGTCATCACCGACGTGGTGATGCCGGACGAGAACGCGTTCGACCTCCTGCCGCGCATCAAGAAGGTGCGGCCCGACCTGCCGGTCATCGTCATGAGCGCTCAGAACACCTTCATGACGGCGATCCGCGCGTCGGAGAAGGGCGCCTATGAATATATGCCCAAGCCCTTCGATCTGAAGGAGCTTATCGCCATCGTCGGTCGGGCGCTCTCCGAGCCGAAAAAGCCCGAGGCGGCACTGAAGGGCGGCGGCGAGGATGTCGACAACATCCCGCTCGTCGGCCGATCCCCGGCGATGCAGGACATTTACCGCGTGCTCGCGCGCCTGATGCAGACGGACCTTACGGTCATGATCGCTGGCGAGAGCGGCACCGGCAAGGAACTGGTTGCTCGCGCGCTGCATGATTACGGCAAGCGCCGGAACGGTCCGTTCGTGGCCATCAACATGGCCGCCATTCCGCGCGACCTCATCGAATCCGAACTGTTCGGTCATGAGAAGGGCGCCTTCACGGGTGCCAACTCCCGGTCGGCGGGCCGCTTTGAGCAGGCGGAGGGTGGTACGCTGTTCCTCGACGAGATCGGCGATATGCCGATGGAGGCGCAGACCCGCCTGCTGCGGGTGCTCCAGCAGGGCGAATACACGACGGTTGGCGGGCGTACGCCGATCAAGACCGACGTGCGCATCGTCGCCGCGACGAACAAGGATTTGCGCATCCTCATCCAGCAGGGGCTGTTCCGCGAGGATTTGTTCTTCCGGCTCAATGTCGTTCCGCTTCGCCTGCCGCCGCTGCGCGAGCGCGCCGAGGACGTGCCGGATCTCGCGCGCCATTTTTTCCTCCAGGCTGAACGGGAAGGGCTGCCGCGCAAGCAGATCGATGCCGCCGCGCTCGATCGGCTGAAGCGCTACCGCTGGCCGGGCAATGTGCGCGAACTCGAGAATCTGATCCGGCGCCTGTCCGCGCTATATCCGCAGGAGATCATCACCGGCTCGATCATCGAGGCGGAATTGTCCACGCCGGTCTCGACCGCCTCTCCAGAGGAGACGGGACAGGACGAGACGCTGTCTTCCTCCGTCGAGCGGCATCTCAACGCCTATTTCGGCGGCTTCGGTGACAATCTGCCTCCCCCGGGCCTCTACCACCGCATCCTCAAGGATGTGGAATATCCGCTGCTCTCGGCGGCCCTGGCGGCAACGCGGGGCAACCAGATAAAGGCTGCGGTGTTGTTGGGCCTCAACCGCAACACCCTGCGCAAGAAAATCCGGGATCTCGATATCCAGATAATCCGCACGACGAGGTAATTTAATACCTATCGGGCGGATAATTGGGGGCGGACCGGGTTTCTGTCACATTTTTGCACCAGTGTCGTCCCACGGCATCACTTGAGCTGGCCGAATCCCGCGCGCTGGCAGGGTGATCAATGACCGACGTTCCGACCCGCCCCAGCGATCGCCGCGATAGCGAGCGGCCTGAAGCGCCCGATTTCGCGGGCATGGGCTTCCGCTTTTCTCTCTGGGGGCTGCCGCCGCTTATGGTGCTGCTGGCGCTGCTCACCGCGCTGGCGAGCTTCATCATCCTCATCGGCATAACCCCGCTGGTGCCCTCCCAAGAGGTTGTCATCATCGTGCTGTGCCTGAATGGCGTGATGTCCCTTGTGCTTGTTGGCATCATCGGCCGCGAAGTGTGGCGGGTGGTCAAGGCGCGACGGCGAGGTCGGGCCGCGGCTCGTCTTCACGTAAGGGTAGTCGGTCTTTTCGGCATCGTCGCGGTCGTGCCGGCGCTTCTGGTGGCGCTTCTGGCCAGCATCACGCTGGATCGGGGCCTGGATCGCTGGTTTTCCGTGCGCACGCGCGCCATCGTGGACAATGCGGTCTCCGTCGCGCAGACCTATGTGCGCGAGCATGCTTATTCGATACGAGGCGACATTCTCGGCATGGCGCGGGACCTCCAGCGGATCCGTCCGCTGTGGGATCAGGACCGCAGCCGCTTCCGCCAGGCGATGGCGGCGCAGGCCGTTGTCCGCGGCTTGCCGGCGGCTATGGTGATCCAGCGCGACCTCACCATCGTCGACCGCGCCCCCATTCGCGTCGGGCGTGAGTTCGTGGTGCCCTCCAACCTCGCAGTTCAGGACGCAACCGAAGAGCAGCCGCTCATCTATCTGCCGAACGACGCCGATTTTGTCGGTGCCGTTATTCCTCTCAAGGATTTCGGGGACCTTTTCCTCTATGTGGCGCGACCGATCGATCCTCGCGTCATCCAGTATCTGAAGGAGACTCAGGCCGCGGTTGCCGACTACCGCCTGCTGGAGCAGCAGCGCTTTGGCGTCCAGGTGGCGTTCGCACTCCTCTACGCGGTCATTTCGCTGACCGTCCTGCTCTGTGCGGTCTGGCTCGGCATCCACTTCGCCAATCGCCTGGTGGCTCCTATCCGCCGACTGATCGGCGCGGCCGATCTTGTCGCGGCGGGCAATCTTCACGTCGAGGTGCCCGTCCATCGCGGGGAGGGAGACCTGTCGAGCCTCGCGGAGACGTTCAACAAGATGACGCAGGAGTTGCGCACTCAGCGCAACGACCTTGTCCACGCGCGTGATCAGATCGACACCCGCCGCCGCTTCACCGAAGCCGTGCTATCGGGCGTGGGGGCGGGTGTGATCGGGCTGGATTCCACCGGGCGCATCTCGATCCTCAACCGCCCGGCCGAGAAGCTTCTCAGCGTGGCGGAAGCCGATGTGCTGGGGCTCGAACTTGGTGGCGTTATACCGGAGATCACGTCCCTGCTGGCCGAGGCCATGCAAGCCGGCGAACAGCGGAGCGTCCAGGCGAATATCACATTGACCCGGAACGGGCGCGACCGGGTGATTGCGGTGCGTGTGACGACCGAGCAGTCGCGCGAGGCCGAGCACGGCTGGGTGGTGACGCTCGACGACATCACCGAACTTGTCCTCGCCCAGCGCTCATCCGCCTGGGCGGACGTGGCGCGGCGCATCGCTCATGAGATCAAGAACCCGCTGACCCCGATCCAACTCTCCGCTGAGCGGCTGCGCCGCCGCTATGGCAAGGTGATCGGTGAGGATCGTGAGGTGTTCGATCAGTGCACCGACACCATCATACGCCAGGTCGGCGACATCGGTCGCATGGTGGACGAGTTCTCCTCCTTCGCCCGCATGCCGAAGCCCGTGGCCGAGGCGCAGGACGTGGCGGAGACGGCGCGGCAGGTGGTGTTTCTTATGCGCGTCGGCAATCCGGATATCACCATCGATTTCGAGGTGCCCGACGCACCGGTGATCGCCCGCTTCGACCGCCGGCTCATCTCGCAGGCACTGACCAACATCGTCAAGAACGCCACCGAGGCGCTGGCCGCGGTGCCGCCCGAGGAGCGAGGCGAGACGCCGCGTATTCAGGTGGACCTTTCGGCGGACGACCGGCGCGTGACGATTGACGTCATCGACAACGGCAAGGGGCTGCCGACGGAGAACCGTGCGCGGCTGCTGGAACCTTATGTGACGACGCGGGAGAAGGGCACTGGCCTTGGCCTCGCCATCGTCGGAAAGATCATGGAGGAGCACGGCGGCGGCATCGAACTGCTCGATGCACCGCAGGGCAGGGGGGCCTGGATCCGGCTCACCTTCGCACGCGACGGCGGCTCCGCTTCCCTCAATAACAACGGTGCGGGCGAGCCTACCCCCACCCCCGAACATGCTGGCTGAAGGAGAACGGACTCATGGCGACCGATATTCTGATCGTCGACGACGAGGCCGATATTCGAGGGCTCGTGGCTGGCATTCTCGAGGACGAGGGGTACAGCGCCCGCACAGCCAAGGACAGTGACGAGGCGCTCGCGGCCATTGAGGCGCGGCGCCCGCATCTGGTCTTCCTCGACATCTGGATCGAACGCAGCAAGCTCGATGGGCTCCAACTGCTGGAGATCATCAAGAAGAACCACCCGGAGCTCCCGGTGGTCATGATCTCCGGCCATGGGACGATCGAGACCGCCGTCGCCGCTATCAAGCAGGGCGCTTACGATTTCATCGAGAAGCCCTTCAACTCCGATCGGCTCATCCTCGTCGCCGAGCGTGCGTTGGAAACGTTGCGTCTCAAGCGCGAGGTGCGCGATCTGAAGCAGCGCGCCTCGGTCGCTCAGCAGCTGGTAGGCCGCTCCTCGGTCATGAACCAGCTGCGCCAGACGATCGAGCGCGTTGCGCCCACTAACAGTCGCATCATGATCGTCGGCCCTTCCGGTTCCGGTAAGGAACTGGCCGCCCGCATGATCCACGCGGCGTCCGGCCGGGCGAGCGGCCCCTTCGTCGTCATCAATGCGGCGGCCATCACGCCCGAGCGGATGGAGGTCGAGCTGTTCGGCGTCGAGATGGCGGATGGACAGGGGCGGCAGACCGGCGCGCTGGAAGAGGCGCATGGCGGCACGCTGTTCATCGACGAAGTGGCGGATATGCCGCGCGAAACACAAAACCGTATTCTGCGGGTTCTGGTCGATCAGAACTTCCTTCGAGTCGGTGGCGCGACACGCGTTGCGGTGGATGTGCGCATCATTTCCTCCACCGGCCGCAATCTTGAGAAAGAAATCGCCGAAGGGCGCTTCCGCGAGGACCTTTATCACCGCCTCGGTGTGGTGCCGATCCGAGTTCCGCCACTGGCCGAGCGTCGGGATGACGTGCCGGAACTTGTCGAGTTTTTTCTCGACCAGATTTCGCAGGCGACAGGCCTGCCGCGCCGCCGGATCGCCGATGATGCACTGGCCGTCCTCCAGTCGCACGATTGGCCGGGCAACGTGCGTCAGCTGCGCAACAACATCGAGCGCCTGCTGATCCTCGCCGCGGGGGACGTGGACGCGCCCGTGACCGCCGACATGCTACCGCCGGATGTCGGCTCACTCGTACCCAGTCTGCCGAATGGCAGTGGCGGCGAGCATCTGATGGGTCTGCCGCTGCGGGACGCCCGCGAGGTTTTCGAGCGCGAATATCTGATCGCCCAGATCAGCCGTTTCGGAGGTAACATTTCGCGCACGGCCGAATTCGTCGGCATGGAGCGCTCGGCGCTGCACAGGAAGCTGAAAGCTCTGGGAATCGGCTAGCTGCACGCCGCGCACCCTCACGCATCTGTGGTCTAAGGCCTAAGCTGCTATAGAGTGACTCGGTAGGAACGCCCGCCTCTGCGGAAGCTGGCGGTGGGGCGAAGCGAGGGGTTCATGAAGGTCGTTATTTGCGGGGCGGGCCAGGTCGGCTACGGCATCGCGGAGCGCCTCGCCGCCGAACAGAACGACGTGTCGATCATCGACACGTCCCCCCGCTTAATCCAGGCTGTCACCGATACGCTGGATGTGCGGGGCTTCGTCGGCCATGGCTCGCATCCCGACGTGCTCGCGCGTGCCGGACTCGATGCGGCGGACATGCTGATCGCGGTCACGCTGCATGATGAGGTGAACATGATCGCGTGCCAGGTCGGGCACGCGCTGTTCGACGTGCCGACCAAGATCGCGCGTGTGCGGGCACAGTCCTATCTCCAGGGCCACTGGCGCGACCTGTTTTCCCGCGATCATCTGCCTATTGATGTGGTCATCTCGCCGGAGGTGGAAGTCGGAGAGATGGTGCTGCGCCGTCTCTCGCTGCCGGGGGCGGTGGATACGGTGAGCTTCGCCGACGGCAATGTGGTCGTCGTGGGCGTGCGCTGCCTTGACGACTGCCCGGTGCTGGACACGCCGCTGCGCCAGCTCACCGATCTTTTCCCCGACCTTCAGGCCGTGGTGGTGGCCGTGAACCGGAAGGGCAAGGTATTCGTGCCGCACAGCACGGATGCCCTGCTGGCCGGGGACATTGCCTATTTCGTCGCGCAGAGCGATCAGGTCACCCGCACGTTGTCGATCTTCGGGCATGACGAACCACCGGCCCAGCGCATCATCGTCGCCGGCGGCGGCAATATCGGGTTGTATGTTGCCCGCGAACTGGAGCATCGCAATCCCCGCGCACGCATCAAGATCATCGAGGACAATCCCGCCCGTTCCGAGATCATCGCCCAGGACCTCAGCAGAAGCGTGGTTCTGCGCGGCAGCGCTCTCGACCGCGCCATTCTGGAGGAAGCGAGCGTCGGTGACGCGGACACGGTCATTGCCGTCACCAATGATGACCGCGTCAACATTCTCTCCTGCCTGCTTTCGCGAGAGTTGGGCGCAAAGCGGATGTTGTCGCTGCTGAACGATCCGAACTACCCGGCTTTCGCGCGGGGGCTGGGCATCGACGCTTACGTAAACCCGCGCCAGATCACCGTTTCAAAGATACTGCAGCACGTTCGCAAAGGGCGCATTCGCGGGGTCCACTCGCTGCTGAATGGGGCGGGGGAGGTGATCGAAGCGGAAGCGCTGGAGACCTCCCCACTGGTTGGCAAACCCCTCAAGCAGCTTGATCTTTTCGACGGGATGCGCATCGGCGCGGTGGTGCGTGCCGGGCGGGTCATCCTGCCACGAGGCGACACCATTATTCAGGCTCGCGACCGTGTGGTGATGTTTGCGCTGGCCGAGCGGGTGAAGCGCGTCGAGCAACTCTTCCGCGTCAGTCTTGAATTCTTCTGAGAACCGTAATGATCGCCGTTGCCCGTAGCAGCGCCGTCGCTGCCGCTATCATGGCTGGCTTCATGCTGGTGGCGGCGATCGTCGCCCTGTTTCGCGGCGAGGCGGGCGGCGGGGTCTTTCTGGCCAGCGGCGTCATGACGATCTTCGGCGCTGGCGCAGTGTATCTCGCCGTTCGCCATCGTCCGGCACGGCTGGACCGACTGGCGGCTTTCACGCTGCTTGCGGTATTGTGGACGGGAATTCCGATCCTCGCGGCCATTCCCGTTGCGGCGACGACGTCGCTCACGCCGATGGGCGCCTGGATGGAAGCGGTGTCCGCCTTCACCACGACAGGTCCGGTCTCTCTGCATGAAATCGATGGTGTGCCTCGCGGCACGCTCGCCTGGTTACTGACATTGCAATGGGGCGGCGGTCTGCTGACGCTGGTCGGCTTCGTCGCGGTGCTGGGGCCGGCGGGGATTGGCGGGCTGCCGGATCGGAGCGCGCGCGCCGCCTTGTTAGGGGTCTCGGAAACCACCGCGCTCGACGATGCGCTGCGCCTTGTTGTGCCGATCTATCTTGGCGCCACGGTGATCGGCACCTTACTGATGTTCGCCGCAGGCGAGCGCCTGTTCGACGCTGTCGGCCTTGCGGGCGCGGCCCTTGCCACCGGAGGGCTTCTGCCCGACGCTGACGGAATGGCGGCGCATGGCAACTCGACCGTCAAACTGATTTTCATCGTCCTGATGCTGGTGGGGGCGACGAGCGTCCTCTGGCATCGGCTGCTGCTCACCCGCCGCTTCCGGCTCGCGCTGGGGCAGCAGGAGAACATCGTGCTGTTTTTGATGGCAATTGCCCTCGGCATCACGGCGGCCGCGATCGACTACAACAGTGCCGGCAGCCCGCTTTTCCTTCCCTTCGCGCTGGAAGACGGGCTGTTCACCGCTGTGTCGCTGATCACGACGACGGGTGTGGAACCTCACGGAGGAGCCTTCGCATCCTTGCCTGTGGCACTGGTGGCGGGGGTTGTTTTCGTCGGTGGTGCGAGCTTTTCCACAGCGGGCGGCATCAAAATCTACCGGGCTGGTATCATGGCGCTTCAGGGTTATCTGGAACTGGAGCGGCTGATCCATCCCAACGCTGTGCGTCCGCGACGGCTCGGCCAGCAGCAGATCACCTTGCAGATGATGAAGGCGATCTGGATCATGTTCGGTGTCGCTTGCACGACCATTGCCGCCGTCATGATCCTCCTCGCTCCCGCTATGCCGAGCTTCGAGGCTGCCTTCATGGCGGCTCTTACAGCTTTGTGCAATATCGGCCCCGTCTATGGAGCCGGGTGGGAGGCCAGCAGCGCTTGGCCGGATTGGTCGACCCTGCCGGCCTATGCCCAGATCGTTCTCATCATCTCCATGACTATGGGGCGACTTGAGATTCTGCTCATTCTAGCCCTCGCAAACTTTGCCTTCTGGCGGCGTTAGACGCCGCGTATCCCCGGACCAACAGGTGCCACATGTCGCGCATCGCTTATGTGAACGGCCAGTATGTTCCTCATGGCCAAGCGGCCGTCCACATCGAGGATCGCGGCTACCAATTTGCCGACGGCGTTTACGAGGTGTGCGAGGTGCGGGGAGGGCGCATGATCGACGAACGCCGTCACATGGAACGGCTCGGGCGCTCGTTGCGCGAACTGCGCATGGCCATGCCGATGCCGCTCAAGGCGCTCGGAATCGTTCTGCGTGAGACCATCCGGCGCAACCGCGTACGAAATGGCTCCGTCTATCTTCAGGTCACGCGCGGCGTGGCGCCCCGCGATCATTACTTCCCGGCAGCGGACACACCGCCGTCGATCGTCGTCACCGCCCGCGCCGCCGATCCCGCCAAGGGTGAGGCGCTCGCCTTGCAGGGCATCTCTGTCATCACCGTCCCCGAGAATCGTTGGGACCGCGTGGATATCAAGACGGTGGGTCTCCTGCCGAATGTCCTCGCCAAGCAGGCTGCGAAGGATGCGGGTGCCCGGGAGGCATGGTTTGTCGACGCTGACGGCTTTGTCACCGAGGGCGGCTCGACGAATGCATGGATCGTCACGACGGACGGTAAGCTGGTCACGCGCCCTGCCGAAAGCGGCATCTTGCGCGGCATCACCCGCACGGTGATGCTGGATGTCGCCGAGAAGCTGCAGATCCGCGTCGAGGAACGTCCCTTCACTGTCGCTGAGGTGCTCGCGGCACGGGAAGCCTTCGTAACATCCGCCACGAACTTTGCCGTACCGGTGGTGCGAATCGACGGGCATGCCGTCGGCGCCGGCGTACCCGGCGTCGTGGCCCGCGCACTGCGTGAGAACTACCATCGACACGCGGAAATCGCCGATTAGCGATGCATTACCACTTGCCAGACGAAAGCATCTTGCGCGATAGGCATGGTGTGCCATGCTTGTCGTGCACGTCTTCGATGCGACCCCTCCCCGGACGGGAGGCCGCCTCGCCAAGACGGCCGCGCCGACACCACGAGTAACAACAAACAAACGGATCAAAAAAACCATGGCCGCGGAACGTTCTCAGAACCTCCAGGACACCTTTCTCAACCACGTCCGCAAGAACAAGACTCCTCTCACGATCTTCCTCGTCAACGGCGTCAAGCTGCAGGGCGTGGTGACGTGGTTCGACAATTTCTGCGTGCTGCTGCGCCGCGATGGGCATTCGCAGCTCGTCTACAAGCACGCGATCTCGACCATCATGCCTGGTCATCCGGTCCAGCTTTTCGAGCCGGACGAGACACCGGAGAAGGGTTGAGTTGGAACCCAAGGGTGCGCGTGCGTCCTTAGGCCGCCCGGCGGTTGGCGCTACGGATGACGGGCCATCGGGTGACGCCACCAGAGTCGTCGTTCTCGTTCCCTACCTCGCGCGTCGCGCCGAGGGGGAGGGCGCACCTCGCCGTTCTCCCGAGGCGCGTGCCGCGGAGGCTGAAGGACTGGCACTGGCTATCGACCTCAACGTGGTTGCAACGCTGCCAATCGGTTTGTCGCAGATCCGGCCGGCAACCTATCTCGGCTCGGGCAAGGTCGAGGAGATCGCTGGCGTCGTGAAGGCCGAGGATGCGGGCCTTGTCTTCGTTGATGCGCCGCTGAGTCCCGTCCAGCAGCGCAATCTCGAAAAAGCCTTGGCCGCCAAGGTCATCGACCGTACCGCACTTATTCTTGAGATTTTCGGTCAGCGCGCGCGTACGAAAGAAGGCGTGTTGCAGGTCGAGCTGGCGCATCTCAACTATCAGCGCAGCCGTCTCGTCCGCTCCTGGACACATCTCGAACGACAGCGCGGTGGCTTCGGCTTCCTCGGTGGCCCTGGCGAAACACAGATCGAGGCGGATCGCCGGCTGATTGGTGAGCGCATCGTCAAGATCGAGCGCGAATTGGAGCAAGTGAAGCGCACGCGCGCCCTGCATCGGGCAAGCCGCAAGAAAGTGCCCTATCCTGTCGTCGCCCTGGTCGGCTACACCAATGCCGGCAAATCGACGCTCTTCAACCGGCTGACGCGGGCAGAAGTGATGGCGCAGGATCTTCTCTTCGCCACCCTCGACCCGACCTTGCGCGCGGTCCAGCTTCCGAGCGGCGAGCGTGTCATCCTGTCTGATACTGTGGGCTTCATTTCCGACTTGCCGACCCAACTGGTGGCAGCGTTTCGAGCGACGTTGGAAGAGGTGATCGAGGCGGACATCATCCTTCATGTGCGGGATATGGCGCACGATGATGCAGAAGCGCAGGCGGCGGATGTCGAGGGTGTGCTGGGCGACCTCGACATTGATCCGCAGGACCATCAACGTGTCATCGAGGTCTGGAACAAAATCGACCGCCTGAGCGAGGACGACCGGCTGGCGCTTTTCAATAGCGCTGCCCGACGTGGCGGTGATGAGCGGCCAATTCCCGTGTCGGCTTTGACCGGGGAAGGTATCGACGCCCTGCTGGCGGCGGTCTCCAACCGTTTGTCGCGCGAGCGCGTCAGCCTCAAAGTGGATCTCGACGCCAGCGACGGGGAGGGCCTGAGTTGGCTCTACCGCCACACCGAAGTGCTGGAACGTCGGACCGATGAGACCGGCCATCTGCATCTTGCGGTGCGGGTGACGCCCGAACGTGCGGACCATATCGAGCGACGTTTCGGCGCCCGCCGGCTTCCCGCCGGGCGAAACATTACCTAGCTGCTGCCGCCCACTGGAGGGCCGAACTCTCCCTTGGACGGGGCAGGGGAGGCGGACTCCCTACCCTTGGCCTCCTGCCAGAGCGCTTCCATCTCATCCAGCGTCGCGCCATCGGGCTTGCGGCCGTCCCTGCCCAATTGATGCTCAATGAAACTGAAGCGCCGGATGAACTTCTCATTCGTGCCGCGCAGTGCGGATTCTGGATCGACGCCGAGATGGCGGGCCAGATTGGCGAGCGCGAAAAGCAGATCGCCGACTTCTGCGGCCGCGGCCGCCCGGTCGCCGGCCACCACTTCTGCCTCGACCTCATCGATCTCTTCACGGATTTTGTCGAGCACGGAGCGAGTCTCCGGCCAATCAAAACCCACCTTGGCTGCCTTCGCCTGAAGCTTTACCGCGCGGGTGAGGGCGGGGCTGCCAACCGGGACGCCCGCGAGTGCGCCCTCGTCCTCACGGCGAACAAGCTCAACGCCCGCATCACCGCCGCGTTGAAGGCGCCGCGCCGCCTTCGCCGCCTTCTCCTGCGCCTTGATCTGGTCCCACGCAGCATTCACCGCCTCGGTATCGCGTCGACCGACATCACCGAAGACATGCGGATGCCGACGTATCATCTTCGCCGTGATCGCCATGACCACGTCACCGAAATCGAAGCGGCCCTGTTCTTCCGCCATGCGAGCGTGAAACACGACCTGGAGAAGCAAGTCGCCCAACTCGTCGCAGAGATCCTCGAAGTCGCCGCGCTGGATGGCATCCGCCACTTCATACGCCTCTTCAATCGTGTAGGGCGCGATGGAGGCGAAGTCCTGTTCCAGATCCCACGGGCACCCTGTGCGGGGCGTGCGAAGGGCGGCCATGATGTCGAGAAGGCGCTGAAGGTCACGGGACGGCGTCATGGGCATCATTCCGCATGGTTCGCAGAAGACATATTATGGAAATCAAACGGGTGTGTTTTGTGGCCGTACACTGGCGAATTTCCATTCAAGCCACTGTCAAATAATAATTTTCAATCCATCATGAGCGGCGATTACGCCCTCGGGAAGTTCGCTCATCAGCGTGCGGTAATCCAGGTCGGTGTGCATGTTCGTCAGCACCGCACGCCGCGGCCGTATACGGGCGATCCACTCAAGCGCTTCGTTCAGCGAGAAATGCGTGGGGTGCGGACGCGGCCGGAGCGCGTCAACGATCCAGACATCGAGATCCTGGAGAAACGGCAGGCTTTCCTCCGGCAGATCGTGCAGGTCGCTCGAATAAGCGAGGCCGCCGATGCGGAAGCCATAGGAGAAGATGTTCCCGTGGAACTGTCGGAACGCCGTCGCTTCGATTGGACCCGCAGGACCTGCGATGCGGATCGTATCGCCATGGCAGTAGCGGTGCTCGGTCAGGATCGGCGGGTAGTCGCTGCCCGGCGGCGTCTCGAAACAATAGCCGAACCGCTGGTGCATGATCACAGAGGTTTCCGCGTCGAGCCATACGTCCATCCGCCGACGGTGCTGGATGGTCAACGGGCGAACATCGTCTATGCCGTGGGTATGATCGGCGTGTTCGTGCGTGATCAGAATGCCGTCCAACCGGTCAACCTGTGCGTCCAGCAGCTGTTCGCGCAGGTCCGGCGAGGTATCGATCAGCACCCGCGTCGGGGGGGTGAGGTCGTCCACCGTCCGCTCCACCAGCATGGAGCAGCGGCGGCGCCGGTTGCGGGGCTCTTCGGGATCGCAGACACCCCACCCCTGCCCGACGCGCGGCACCCCGCCGGAGGAGCCGCAGCCGAGGATCGTGAAGGTCAGAGCCATGGCAGAGGGTTCGTCCCGTGCTTCACGCCGCTCGGGGGAACAAGCGGAAGAAGTTCTCGGTGGTCTGAGCGGCAACCGCCTCAAGGCTCGTGCCACGCGCTTCCGCCAGTATACGGGCGGTCTCCACTACATAGGAAGGCTCGTTCCGCTTTCCCCGCCAGGGATTGGGCGCAAGGTACGGCGCATCCGTCTCGACGAGAATGCGCTCTGCCGGCAGCTCTCGGGCGATGTCGCGCAGCGGCGCGCCGGTTTTAAAGGTCAGTATCCCCGAGAACGATACATAGCCGCCCAGCGCGACCGCGCGGCGTGCAAGATCCGGGCCCGCGGTGAAGCAGTGAAGGACGAAACCGAAAGCACCCTTCGCGCGCTCATCCTCAAGAATCGCGGCGACATCGTCATCCGCCTCGCGGGCGTGGATAACCAGCGGCAAGCCGGTGCGGCGCGCCGCCTCGATGTGCAGACGAAACCCATGCGCCTGTGCGGCGTGGGGGGCTGTATCGTAGTGATAATCAAGTCCCGCCTCGCCGATGGCGACCACTTTGGGGTGGTTCGTCTCCCGCAGCAGTTCATCCAGCGTGACGTCTGCTTCCTCGGCCGCATTATGGGGGTGCGTGCCCACCGAGCAGAACACCTCCTCGAAGCGCTCCGCGATCGCCCTCACCTCACCCGATCGGCGCACGCGTGTGCCTATCGTGACAAGACGGCCGACACCGGCCGCGCGGGCGCGGGCGACGACCTGATCGAGCTCCGCGGCGAAATCCGGGAAATCCAGATGGCAATGGCTGTCGACGATCATGCCCCGGCCGCCGCCTCAGGCTCGACATAGCGCGGAAACACGGGCAACGGGGCGGGAAGAATGGTGCCACCCGTCAGGCGCCCATCCGCGCCGAGACAAGCCAAGGTGCGAGCGTCGGCGGGTACAGCCAGCAGATCGAGCAGCTTGCCGGCACTTCCCGGGATGAAGGGCTGGGCGAGCAGGGCCACCTGCCGGATCACCTCCGCGGTCGTCCAAAGCACCGTGCCGAAGCGTTCGGGATCGACCTTGCGAAGCTCCCAAGGCGCTGCTGCCGCGAAGTAACGGTTGGCATCCGCCACCACGGTCCAAATCGCCGCGAGAGCCTGGTGGATCTGCTGAGCTTCCATCGCCTCGCGCACCTTGGCGCCCATGGCGTCAGCGCTCGCAAGGATTGCGGCATCGTCCTCCGAGAGCGCGCCAGCGGGGGGGAGCTGGCCACCCAGATTCTTGCCGATCATCGAGAGTGAACGCTGGGCCAGATTGCCGAGGTCATTGGCAAGGTCGGCATTGGTGCGGGCAACGATCGCCTCATGGCTGTACGAGCCGTCCTGACCGAACGGGATTTCGCGCAGCAGGAAATAGCGTAGCGCGTCCACGCCGTAGGCATTGGCAAGATCGAAGGGATCGATGACGTTGCCGACCGACTTCGACATTTTCTCCCCGCGGTTATGGATGAAGCCGTGCGCGAACACGGTTTTGGGCGGCTCAAGCCCTGCCGAAAGCAGAAAGGCCGGCCAGTACACCGCGTGGAAGCGGATGATGTCCTTGCCGATGA